>PLWX01000211.1 GCA_003151155.1 Acidobacteriaceae bacterium | reverse complement strand
CAGGGCCGACATGGAATTTGCCGCCAAAGGGGAACCAGTCGACATGCGCTTCGAGGCTGTGGAGACGGATGTAATTCACGGCGTGGGCTTCGGCATCGGTGTCGTAATTGAAGTAGCTGCCGCCGACACGAAGATTGACGCGCTTGGTGAGGCCGATGCCGACTTCGAGACCAGGCCCGAGGGTGGAGACCTTTGCGCCAATCGCGACGGGAACGCCGCCGGAAGGTTCGTCCGGCATACGACCGGCTGGAGTGGGTTCCTGAGCCTGAAGATATGGCGCGACGGCAACCAGCAACAAGGAGCAGAGAAGTGCAATGAGACGAATGTCTTTTCTCACCAAGAATCCTCAGCGGTCATTTTATGAAAGATGGGTAGTGGGATGGCAGCAAATTGAGTAGGGTTGGATTCCAGCAGCAGTACCGCTTATGGTTCGGACGCGATAAAATAGGGAGTTCCAGACACAGCAGGCGATCGGGGTGAGACGGCGATGGTCGTGTCCTCGGTCCAGAGAAGGATTTATGCCAGAAACGAATACCAATGGACACTATGGTCTGCGGCTGAAGACGGGGCTTGCGGAGATGTTAAAGGGCGGCGTGATCATGGACGTGATGAGCGCGGCACAGGCGGAGATTGCGCAGGAAGCCGGCGCGACGGCGGTGATGGCGCTGGAGAAAGTGCCGGCGATGCTGCGTGCCGAGGGCGGCGTGGCGCGCATGGCGAATCCGAAGGTGATTAAAGAGATCATGCGCACCGTGGATATTCCGGTGATGGCGAAGTGCCGGATCGGCCACTTTGCCGAGGCGCAGATTCTGCAGGAACTGGGCGTCGATTACATCGATGAGAGCGAAGTGCTGACCCCGGCGGATGAAGAGCATCATGTGGATAAGCACGCGTTCAAGACGCCATTCGTTTGCGGAGCGCGGAACCTGGGCGAAGCGCTCCGGCGTATTGCCGAGGGCGCGGCGATGATCCGGACGAAGGGCGAAGCGGGCACCGGTGACGTCATTCACGCTGTGAAGCACATGCGGCAAATCCTTAAAGAAATGAAGCAGTTGACGGTAATGAGTGAACAAGAACTTTATGCCGCCGCGAAGAACCACCAAGCTCCGTATGAGCTGATCCGGATGGTCGCCAAGGCGGGCAAGCTGCCGGTGCCGAACTTCTCGGCGGGCGGGATTGCTACACCGGCGGACGCGGCGTTGATGATGCAACTGGGCGCCGAGGCGGTGTTCGTGGGATCGGGGATCTTTATGAAGGAGCGGGCGACGCCGCTGGACGTAGATGTGAACAAAGATCGTAGCAAGTTCGATAGCCAGAAAGAATTTGAACTCGCGGTTGGAAAGGCTAAAGAGGAGCGTGCTGAGGCGGTTTCTCGCGCCTCGGCGATTGTGCAGGCGACCACGCACTACAACGATCCCAAGATTCTTGCGGAAGAGAGCGCGAAGGTAACGGGAACGATGAAGGGTCTGGCGGTAGCGGCGATCGAAGAGAAAGACTTGCTGCAGACGCGCGGCTGGTAAAGCTGGGTTTCGGCGGCGGCGAAATTGAATGTAGAAGGCGCGGAGCGATCCGCGCCTTTTGTTTTGGCACGGAACCTCGACAAATTTTAACTAGCAGCGAGGGGTCGGACTAGGCGGCGCGGCGGCGGGAGCTGGTCTGGGCTAACTGCTCGGCGGTGGCGTCGACGCGCAGGAGTGGGACCATGGCGGTAGCGAGGCGATTCTTGTAGCCGTATTCACCGGTCATGTAATCGCAATCCAAGCCTTCGGCGAGAGTGCGGGCGGTGACTTCGTAAATCAATGCGACGCCGGGAGAAAATTTGGACCACGCGGGATCGAAGTAGATGGTGTAGAAGCGGCGCACGCTGTGTTCACGGAGAGTGACGAGGGCGGCGACAAGTTGCGGGCCAAGTTCGAGGGTGAAGATCTCGCAATGATCGCCGAGAGCTTCGCAGGCGAACGTCATGAACTCGCGGCGGTGGGGATCGAGAAAGACGTTGTTGGCCTCGAGAGGAAACTGTGAGGCTTTGCGTTCGTAGATGGTGCGAACGAGGTTGCGGTCCTTGCCGCTGTGGACGTGAAGGTGAGCACCGCGCTTGATGATGCGGCGATAGTACATGCCGAGCTTGTTGTGGGCAGCGCGGAACTCGTCGCAATCAATGTCTTGCTGGCGGACGCAGGGAGCGTTGGCGAAACTGGCGGTGGGGATGGCCGTCCAACGATCTTGCGCGTGGGGAAGTACGGCGACAAAGGACAGAGGGCGGTTGAGCGTGGCGATCTCGGTCCATGCGGCGTCGAGCGCCTCGTTCGAGCCGGCATGCAGGACGTCACGGTAATCGAAAAGAGTTTCGCCAAGCAGGGTGATTTCGCGATTGCTTTGGCGGATGGCGGCGGGGATGAGGGCGGCGGAGGAATCGCTTTCGGCCATGACAACGTGTGGGATTTCGCGATCGGAGAAATGAGCTGCAGCCAGTCGATTTAATTTGAATTGCTGAAAGGCCGATTGCTGCGCGGGGCTGTAGAGCCGTTCCCACACAGGGAGCAGGCGGTCGATCTCGGCGGGGGATGTCGCGATCGTAATGCGCACTGAGAGCTCCGAACTAACAAAAGAAGTTCGATGCCTGAGTTTGGCTTGAGGATTCGTCTGATGCAGAGTGGCAGCACCCTGAACCTGCACAGACAAAACCTGAAGTCGCCTTTACTATGGTGGGCATGAAAATGACGCATCGGTGGCTGGTTTGTCTAGCTTATTTTGCACTTACATTCCCGTTTTTAACGGGAGCAACTCTGGTGGCACAGGATATTCTCTCGCCAGAGGTCCATCCTGACCGGAGTGTCACCTTTCGGTTGATGGCGCCGGCCGCGCAGAAGGTGGAAGTTCGCCTCGAGGATGCTTCGGGCGAGAAGCCGCTGGCGATGACGAAAGATGACAACGGGCTGTGGTCGCTGACGACGCAAGCGCTGACTCCCGATATTTACAGCTACACGCTCGCGGTGGACGGCGGAGTGATCATCGATCCGAACGTGCATGAATTTGTACCGAACCACTTCGGACAGGGTGGAGTATTCACGATTCCGGGATCGCCGGCAGAGGCCTGGGAGGAGACCGAGGTTCCGCACGGGGAAGTGCACCATCACTACTACAAATCCAAGATCGTTGGCGATCAGCGGGATTTCTTCGTGTACACACCGCCCGGCTTCGAGGCGAAAGGGAAGACGAAGTATCCGGTGTTGTACCTGCTGCACGGTTATAGCGATTTTGCGAATGCCTGGACGGTGATGGGGCATGCGAACTTCATTCTCGACAACCTGATCGCGCAGGGGAAAGCCAAGCCGATGATCGTGGTGATGCCACTGGGATACGGCGCGCCGAAGTTGTTGGAGCACGGCTGGAAAAACCTGGGGCACGATGAGTTATGGCAGACGAACATCGAGAAGTTTTCAGATGTGCTGCTGACTGAAGTGATGCCGCAAGTGGAGCAGGAATATCCGGTGAAGAAGGATCGTGAGAGCCGGGCGATTGCGGGGTTGTCGATGGGCGGAGCGGAAACGCTGTACGCGGGGCTGAATCATATCGATCAATTTGCCTGGATGGCGCCGTTGAGTTCGGCGATCTTTGACGAACCTGCAAAGACCTTTCCGTCTCTCGACGCGAAGCAAGCGGAGAAGATCAAGCTGCTTTGGATTGCGGTGGGAAAAGAAGACGGTTTGCTGAAACCGAACCGCGAGTTCAAGGCGTGGCTTACGTCCAAGAACATCAAGTTCACCGATATAGAGACGGACGGAGCGCATACCTGGCCGGTATGGCGCCGCAACTTAGTGGCGTTTGCGTCCCTGCTGTTCCGCTAGAGGTTAAAAAGCGCCGGCGGCTGCGGAGCGGACTTTCGGAGCTTGGGGGACGACAAATAACTGTCGTGCCTTCGTGAGCATCTGGTACTTGGACCAGACATTCTCGGCGCTCCCGACGGCGATGCGGGTGGTGCACCATGCCATGGGGAAACAGGTGGTCTCTCCATAGTGGAGGGGATAGCAATCGAAGTCGTGCTGCCAGAAGCATCCGTGGTGGTTGCGGCGCATGGTTTCGCCGATGTAGGCACCGAACGTGAAGGCCATGGCGTTGACGTCGACGAGTTTTGGCTCGGCTTTAAAGCTTTCGTGCAACTGCGCCAGGATCATCTCTACGACCTGGATGGACTTGGGGGTGTAGTCGAGCTGGATCGCCCAGCGCGAACTAGCCCGAGCCACGGCCAGATTTGCCGCCGTCACAGCCATCTCTTCCACCGACTTCGGCAGGACAGAAACCGGGTGCTTCGGCTGTTTCCGCTTAGCGTAGAAGAAAGCAACGCTTAAGCTGCTGAGTACGGCCGTCGTGAACATCGGTATATGTGCCATGTCGAGAGTAGATGCCTAGCAAAGGGAGAGTAGCTGGATGGCATCTTTTGCGCAGCATTACGAAAGTTTTATTTTTTCAGCTTGACGATTTTTGCCTCCCCGGCGGTTTGTGTCGGAATACGAGGTTCTGTCATGCGGGCGGGGTCGAGGATCTCGCGGATCTGCTCTTCGCTGAGGTATTGCTTGCTGCGGGCGATATCGATGATGCTCTTGCCGGTGGCCACGGACTCCTTAGCGATCTCGGCGGCTTTGGCGTACCCGATGTAGGGATTGAGAGCGGTAGCGAGGGAAACCGTGCTCTGGGCATAGAACTCGTTACGCTTGGGGTTGGCGGTGATGCCGGCCACGCATTTGTCGGTAAAGACGCGCAGCATGTTGGTGAGGATGGTGATTGACTGCAGGACGTTGAGCGCCATGGCGGGCATCATGACGTTAAGCTCGAGCTGCCCGGCCTGCACGGCCATAGCGACGGCCAGATCGTTGCCGACAACCTGGAACGAGACCATGGCAGCGAGTTCCGGCATGACGGGGTTGATCTTGCCGGGCATGATCGAGGAGCCGGGTTGCAGCGCGGGCAGATTGATTTCGCCGAAACCGGTGTTGGGTCCTGAGGAGAGCAGGCGAAGGTCGTTGCCGATGCGGATAATCTCCAGGGCAAGATTGCGCAGCGCAGAGCTGACCGAAGACATGGCGAGATTGGATTGCATGGCGTAACGCATGTCGTCGGCAGGAACGAGTTTCTGTCCGGAGATGCGAGACAAGTTAGCGATGGCTTTGGCACGGTAGTCGGGATGGGTGTTAATGCCGGTGCCGACGGCGGAGCCGCCTAGACCTAACTCGCGCAGGAGTTCCGACTGCTCACGGAGCTGTTTGGCAGAGCGGCGAATGGCGCCCCCGTAGGCGGTGAATTCCTGGCCGAGACGCATGGGAACGGCATCCTGCATGTGGGTGCGGCCGGATTTCAGGATTTCGTGAAACTCTTTGCCCTTGGCTTCGAAGGCGTTGGCTAGGTCGTCGAGCACGGGGTAGAGGCGCTCGAGTTCGAGGAGAGCGGCAAGGCGCATGGCCGTGGGGAAAACGTCGTTGGTGGACTGACCATAGTTGACGTGGTCAATGGGGTGAACGAGTTTGTATTCGCCGAGATGGCCACCGGCAAGTTCCTCCGCGCGGTTGGCGATGACCTCGTTGGTGTTCATGTGAAAGCTGACGCCGGCGCCAGCCTGGAAGACATCGACGACGAACTGGTTGTTCCACTTTCCGCTTTGCACTTCTTTGGCGGCGAGAAGAATGGCCTCGGCAATTTTGGGTTGCAGAAGTTCGAGTGCGAGATTGGCTTCGGCGGCGGCTTGCTTCTCCATTGCGATGGCGCGGATCAGGGTGGGATGGGCGCGCTGGCCGCTGATGGGATAGTTCTCGATGGCGCGGGCCGTCTGGATGCCGTAGTAGGCGTCGGCGGGAACGTCTTTGTAACCGAGAGAATCTTTTTCCTGACGGGTAGCCATGGGGTCTCCTATGGACAAGGATGCGTGGGACAGGTGCGACGTCGCATTGTAAGAGGGGAGGCGGGACTTTGCGAGCCGAAGCGCGTGCTTGTAAAATCTCTCGGTTGAGTGTGGGGGAAGAAATGGCAACGAAACCGAGCCTGGCGACGATTCCGATCGACCAATATGTAGAGGCTTTACGACAGTTGCCGGCAGAGGCGTTTGACGACGTGCCGGGCATGGAGCGCTGGGCCAAGCAGCATCCGGTGGACGCGGGATCGCTGGAGCGCTACCTCACGTGGGATGCGCAGCACTACACCCGCAACTTGATCGACCATACCGATCTTTACGACTTGATGGCGATCTGCTGGGAAGTCGGACAGATGAGCTCGATCCACAACCACAAGGGGCAGAACTGCTGGATGTCGGTGCCGATGGGAAGGCTGGTGGTGCAAAACTACCGGGTGATCTTTGAGTCGGTGAATGAGCATCGTTGTGAAATCGTGCCGACGGACACGT
>PLWX01000273.1 GCA_003151155.1 Acidobacteriaceae bacterium | reverse complement strand
CGGGTTGGCGAAGAAGCCATGCGAGTCGGTCATGGCGGATGAGAACCTGGGTGCAATGCAGAGTGGAGAGTGCTTATGAAAGACAGCTCTCGATGGCAGCACAGCAGCGTATTGACCGGCAAAGTGGACGAGAGAGACGAACAGGCCTTCCGATCGGAGCTATTCCAGTATCGCTACGAAACGGTCGCGATGTTGCAGAAGTATCTCGCCGTCTCGCTGGACCTGGGACGATTGCCTTCGGTTCGCGGGGGAGAGATGTTCCGATCGAAGGTGACGTCGTACCGGATTTCGACTTTCGAGGACCTGGTGATTTTCGTGACGGACTTCGGGGCATGCATGAATCGACTGAGCGAGTGCGCGCGACGGTTCATTGCCTTACATCTCTTTCAGGAATATTCGAAGGAAGAAGCGGCATTGAAGATGGGTTACGACGTGAGGAACTCCCGCGGGATTTGTTGCGATGCGCTCGATGAAATGAGCGAGATCCTTTTGCGTTTCCGAATGATCGATGCGATGGACTGGATTGGGCAGCAGGTAGGAGTGGAAGGATGGTTTGAGGGATGTCCGATCTTGCAGAGGAATGGATGGTCGGGACAAAGAGAACTGCCTCCGAGAAAAACGATTGGGAAGGTGGGCACGGCAGCGATGGGGCAGGTGCTACGCATGCCGGGAAAGACCGGATGATGGAAGGGCGGTGTCACACAAAGGGCGCAGATGGCTGCGCTCTTTGCATTTTCGGACGCGAGTTTTGCGAGTGACAAAAATTGTTGTCAAGAGGCGAGAAGCGGAGATTTCGTTGCAAGTACAGGAAAACAAACCAGAAATAAATCTCGGAAAAGTGTCCGGTTTACCCCTGTCGAATTGTTATTCTAAAAATAGAGGGAAAGAAAAATAATTCGCGTGCAGGATGGGCGCGCAGAGAGCCTCAAGTTTACAGAGAGACCAGAGCCCGGCAAAGCGCCGGGTTTTTTCATTGGTGGGCAGCGCGGAACCGTGTACGACTGCAACGGTGTTCGCAACGAGTCCGGCAAACCAAGGCGGGTTTGGCGGAGCGACTCGGAGATACTCGGCGAGGGCACGCCGGGGCGAGCGGACGCCGGACGAGGGTGCGTTGCATAGGGTGGGTGACAGGAGATCTTGAACTCCCAATGCAGCGTCCACGGACGGGTGAACGATGGCAAAACTGGCGTGGGAGCAAGAGCAGGCAACAAAGATCAAGCCGAAACGAAACATGGGGACAGCAAGAAACCTGGAAGTCCGCCGAAGCCGAAGTTGGCTCCGAGGAAGAGAGTGCACCAGGCGCAACTGAACGTGCTGGAGCAGGTGGACAAAATACTGACCGGGAATTGCAAGTCAGCGACGAAGGGCAATTATAGCTGCGCAAAATTCGTGCTGGACTCGTCAGGGGTATCCGATATTCGGACGCCATTAGCGAAGCCGCTGAAACAGAAAACCATGGCGAGCACACTGCTGAAGCAGTTAAAGAAAACGGCGGCGCAAAAGCAGCAGCCATCGGAGGAGAAGGCGGCTCCGAAGTGAAACAGACGCGCACGATAGAATGAGGGTGCATCGAAGCAGAAGCGCACCGGAATTCGAGTGCGCTACGTGGTGATGGGAGAGCGCCGCAAGAGCATGGACATGACCTGGATAACGGACCGGATCGCCGTGGGGGGCGGTATTTGGGTGCAGGAAAAAATGGCGGAATTGGTGCGGGAGGGAGTGACCCACATCATCGACATGCAAATTGAGTTTGACGATACGCCGCTGGGTCAGGCGGCGGGCGTGGAAGTGTTGTGGAATCCGGTGGACGATGACTTCAAGCCGAAGCCTTATGAAGTGTTCCAGCGAGGCGTGGAGTTCGCACTGCAAGCGCTGGAGGATGATACGGCGAAACTCTTCATCCATTGTGCCGCGGGAGTTCATCGCGCACCGATGATGACGTTGGCGGTGATGAGAGCGACGGGATGGGAACTGGATGCGGCAATGGAGTTGATCCAGGGCCGAAGATACGTGGTGGATTTTGCGGATGTTTATGTGCAAAGCGTGGAGCGCTTTATGAAGAAGTACGAAAAGAATAACGGAGCAGCGACGCGGGAAAAAAGTTGACGCGGTGACAGGCAGTACCTCCTGAGGACAACTGATGCGAAGCCCGGCTTAATGCCGGGCTTCGTTTTTTGCTGCGAGGTCACAGCTTGAACGCGAGAGATGCGGTAAGAAGAGCAGGGAGATGATGCCAGTGACAGAATTTATCAGCGTACGGCGGTGGACATGCTTGCTGGTTTCGCTCTGCGTGGTGTGTGGACTAGCCTTGCCGATGCGAGCGGGAAATCAACCGGGCCTTACGGCGGTGATCGAATTGAAAGCCCACATGCGTTGGGTGGTTGGAAATGGGAACCAGGGCAAGATTCAGGAGATGGAGGAAAGACTCAATCGGCATGAGACGCACTTGCAGAGGCTGGTCGGCGTGGGGTCGGCGCTGGCGGCAGCGATCACGGGATGAACCTGGTGGCGAATTTTCTGAAGTTGCACCACTAGCAGTGTAGGGCGGTAGGTGATTGGGGCGTGCTAGGATGCGCTGGATGCGAGCGGCAACGAATGAGTGGCAGCGGGTGGATAACACGGGATGTTTTCCGTGGGTGCTCAGGACTATGCTGCTGGCGTGGGCGATCGTATTACCGTATGCGGTGGTTACAGCAAGTCGGGGATGGTTCACGTGGTCTGCGGCATGCGTGCTTTTAGGTGTCTGGCTAACACTTCGGCATCGATCGCAGCGGGCATTCGAAATTCCGGAGATGGTCGTCGAAGTTTCGCCCGAGTATGTCGCTGCTGGGGAGCAATTGCTTGTAACACTCAGAGTTGGCGGTGAGAAGGCGAATACGATTCGGTGGTGGAGTGCTGAAATCATGGCAGGAGTTTTCGGGGATGATCCGAAGGCGCTCGTGAGTGCGGAATTTGCGGTCGATCCGGAGGCCGAGATCGCCCCGATTTCGGAGTTGCAAATGTTGCTGGCGGCGCCGAGCGCGGCGGCCGTCGGGGATTCGAGTAGTCGAGAATGGTGGGTCCAAGTGACAGTCGAAACGGACCGCGGAAGAATGGAATCGGGCCGAGTGACTGTGAACGTGACGCCATAAGCGAACAGTTGAGGATGTTGTACAAGGGAAACCCCGTCGTGATGCGTCGGGGTTTGTGTTTGGTTGCGAGTGAGCTAAGTGAGAGATTCGTTCCAGTTCTCAAGGTAATTCTTGACGACGACCATGAACTGGTCAGCAACCGCGCCGTCGATGACACGGTGATCGTATCCGATAGAGATGTGACAGATGGATCGGATCGCGATGCTGTCGTTGCCCTCTTTATCGGTAACGACTGCAGGCACCTTGTAAATGGCGCCGATGCCCATAATGGCAAGTTGCGGTTGATTGATGATCGGCATACCGAACTTGGCACCGAAGATTCCGGGATTGGTGATGGTGAAAGTACCGCCCTGAACATCTTCCGGTTTCAGTTTCTTGGCGCGAGCGCGTTCTCCGAGATCGGTGATGGCGCGCTGGAGACCGACAAAGCTCAATTCATCGGCGCGCTTGACGACCGGAACGATGAGACCCCAGTCGAGGGCAACTGCGATACCGAGATTGATATCCTTTTTGTAATTAATGTTCTCGCCTTCAACCGAGGCGTTGATGATGGGCCACGCGCGTAGAGCGTGTGCTACTGCCCGCGCATAGAACGGCGTGTAGGTGAGTTTGAGCCCAGTTTTTTCCTGGAAAGAGTTTTTTTGTTTCTCGCGGAGCTTCACGATCCGCGTGAAGTCGACTTCGAAGACGCCGTGTACGTGGGCGCTGGTGCGTTTCGACATCACCATGTGGTCGGCGATCTTCTTGCGCATAACAGACATGGGTTCAATCATGCCCGGAGTTCCGGCAAATTTATTAGAAGACGCTGCTACCGGAGTTGTGGTGGCCGGAACTGCGGGCGCGGTAGCGGTTGCAGGCTGAACTGCGGCGGGCTGCTGTGCGGGCGTAGATTTTTGTTTGTCGAGGAAGGCTTGAATGTCTTCTTTCGTAATGCGTCCGCCCATGCCGCTGCCGCGAACCTTCGCGAGATCGACGTTGGCTTCTTTGGCAAGTTTGCGAACGAGAGGCGAAGTACGAACGCGATCACCGCTCGCAGAAACAACTTCTTCTTCGGTTTCGTCGGCTACCGGCGCAGCAGGTTGCAGAGGGGCTGCTTTCGGAGCCGAGGGAACGGGAGCCTGAGGGGCGGCCGGGGTGGATTCTCCAGCTTCGCCGCCGATGGTTGCGACGATGGTGTTCACTTGCACCGTGGTGCCGGCAGGAACTTTGATTTCGCTGAGCACACCGGCTACGGGTGCGGGAATCTCGGCGTCGACCTTATCAGTAGAGATCTCGAAGAGGGGCTCATCGCGCTGGACGGTGTCGCCGACATTCTTGAGCCACTTGGTGATGGTGCCTTCAAAAATCGACTCGCCCATCTGCGGCATAGCGACGTCCGTCTTTGGACCGCTAGCAGCGGAAGAACTGGGTGCGGGCGTTGAAGAAGCAGGAGCGCTGCTGCCATCGGGCTGAGTGGCGGGCTTGGGAGGTTCGGTCGCGGACTGCTTGGCGCCGGGAGTCGCGGTGGCGGGAGCGCCGACGACGTCAATGGTGGCGACGACAGTATTGACCTGAACGGTCTGCCCGGCTTGGGCCTTGATTTCTTTCAGGACACCCGAGGCGGGCGCGGGAATTTCGGCGTCGACTTTGTCGGTCGAGATCTCGAACAGCGGTTCGTCGCGCTGTACCTGGTCGCCGGGCTGCTTGAGCCACTTGGTAATGGTTCCTTCAAAAATGGATTCGCCCATCTGGGGCATGATGACGTCGGTCGGCATGAATTTCCTTCCGCTGGCACGCGTGTTAGAGGGGATTACGGCGTTAACAGCAAACTAAGGATTATAGCCGAGGGGACGGAGTTGAGAAAAACGCCGGGCAAGCCGCATTCCGCATGGGATTCGGACGCTTGGCTCGTAATGCATCAGAAAGGGAGCGACAAAATGAACGTATTCGCAAAGATTGCGGGCGGTTTTTTATGGATTGGAAAAGAGATCGCCAAGGCGGTTAGCTGGCTGCCGAAGATTGTCAAATTATCGGATGACGTGCGAGCAGATGCGAACACACTCTTACCGGAATTAGCGCAAGTGGTGGAGGATGTTGCGCTGTTGGCAAAGGCTGCGGTGGCCGACTCGGCGCAGGACCTTGTAGCGGCGGAGAACCTGGTTGCTGCGATTGCGATCGCGGCGAAATCGGATGCGCTGAATATCGCAGCAGACGAAGCCGTAATAGCGGCATTCGCGGGGTTCATTAAGACGGTGATAACGTCTTCGAACTATGCAGATGTGTTAAGTGCGTTGAAGGTGCTTGTGGTGGACTACGACAAGTTTGGAGCTTCCGCGAAACTAGCATTACAGCAGATTGAAAGAGAAGCTGTATAGGGAACCAGGTCGATTGCGAGTACAACTCTTTGCTTGACAGAGCACGATTGTGGAGCGATAAAGAGCTTTTCCTGAAGGAGGCTCTAATGCGCTATAGGCTCTTTTGTCAATTGACCGGGGTTGCACTTGCAGTCCTTAGTCTAGTCTGCGTAGCGTCTGCGGGGGATGATCCCGCTGATTTCGTCACAAAACATTTGGACTCTATCGGGACGCCGGAGACTCGGCTCGCCAACACGCTGCGAACTGGCAAAGGCACGGCTACTCTTGACGTGGTCTCCGGCGGTGCGGGACACATGCAAGGTACTTCCATGGTCGCCTCGTTGGGAAAGCAGTTCAATTTTCTCATGTATTTCAACGCCGGAACTTATAACGGAGAACAGTTCAAGTTCGATGGGAAAAAGACGCTGATCGCTGATAATAGTGTCGATCGCCGGGAGAACCTGGCGTCCTTCATGTATCGACACGACGTGATTCTTAAAGAGGGATTGTGGGGCGGAGTATGGAATTCCGGGTGGCCACTCAACGATCTGAAAGCTAAGAATGCGGAGCTGAAATTCGAACGAACTAAGAAGGTGGATGGAAAGCAACTTCTCGAATACCTCTATCGGCCGAAACATTCAGAAAGAGAATTGGTAATTCATCTTTTCTTCGATCCGGAAACCTATCGTCATGTTCGGACCGAATATGACGATAGGGGGACATACGGAGAGCTGGTTGCCTTGAGCGTCACCGAGAAGTTTAGCGACTTTCGTGACGAAAAGGGACTGATGCTAGCGCACTCCTGGGCAATCAGTTATGAGCCAGGACAGGTTGGAACTTCCATCATGAATTGGAAAGTTGAACTCAATGACGTACGCGTGACTACCGCGAGCGCTGCGGTTGGAGCCGCGCCGAATACAGAAAAAAAGTAGATCACAGGCAGTGAAATGGCCCAGAGCGAAGAATACTCTGGGCCATTTCTTATTTCTTGCTGGGAGCTGCAGGATTCGCAGTGCTGGAGGGTGAGATTCCCGAGGGCGTTCCGAAGGTTTGCCACATTTCCTGAACGGTGGGCGACAATTTGTCGGAATGCTTGATGAAAGTGATGATTCGCCAGATATCGTCATCCTTCATGGTTTTCCCCCAGGCGGGCATTCCGGTCCAGCGGATGCCGGTTTTCGTGACCCAAAAAACGTGCCAGTCGGGATCGCCGGGTATGCGGCGGATGATCTGCGGCACGCGCGGATAGAATGCACTCGACATTGGGCTGATGTGACCCTTATCGGAGACGCTGCCGTGACACAGAGAGCAGTTCTTCTCATACAGCATCGCGCCGGTCATCAGGTTGTCGTCGGTAGGCTGGATTGGGTTCTCAGTTTTAGGCGCGGAGCGCTCGACGGAAGCATCCATCGCCATTTCAGCCGCCTCTTTTTCCATGGAGTTCATGGGAGCGTCTGCGCGGATATTGACGAATCCGAGTTTCAGAAAGAGGAAGCCACCGGCCAGCAGCAGCACCAGGGTGACGAGTACACCCAGAATAAATCCACGCATTCGCAGCTCTCCCTTAAAGCCTGATCTCTGAGATTGTATGCGCGCAGAGGAATTTCGTCTGCCAGAGAAGCGTAACAAAGATTACGAGTGAGGCTTTCCCATAATGTTCGTAACCATTCAGGTGCGCGTGGATGCGAGGCGGCAACTCGGCTGTTATAGTGGACTGTCAATCCTCCTGCCGTGAAATTCGCATCTGTTCGCCGGTTCCCCTCGCTGATTCGCGGTCTTCGATCGCCGAAGAGACTGCTGTCTGTAACTCTTCTTCTCGTTATCAGTTTGCTGGCCGGCTGCAAGCATGGGTCTCTCAAGCATGCCGAAATGATGTACGTCGCCGTCCCGCAGGCCAACCTGCGTGACCGGGTATCAGCGGTCTACAACAAAGTTGAAACGGTATATGGCGGGGCGGCGGTTGAGGTGCTTGAGAAGCAGAAGCGGTTCATCCACGTCAAGACAAGCAGCGGCAAGGATGGATGGCTCGAGGAACGCTATCTCGTCGGGCAAGATGTGTTCGATGGCTTCGAGAAACTGAAAAAAGACAATGAGAAGACCCCGGTGCAGGCTCATGGGACGGCTCGCGCAGAATTAAATATCCACCTGACGGCGGAGCGCGAAGGTGAGCACCTTTTCCAGATGAAAGAAGGCGAGAAGGTCGAGATCCTGCGGAAAGCGAGCGCGCCGAGGAATGCCGGAACAGCAAAACCTGCGAAACCGATTCCGGCGAAAGGCCCGGTGAAAAAAGCTGAGTCGCCAGGGAAGCCAGTGGGAACTCCAGCAAAGGCGTCATCACCCGGAAAGGCGCCCACTCCGGCGGAAGAGCCGCCAGCCATGGAAGATTGGTGGCTGATCCGCGATAGTTTTGGGCACGTGGGTTGGGTGCTGATGCGCATGATCGACATCGATGTGCCCGTCGATGTGGCGCAATATGCGGAAGGGCAACGCATTGTAGGCTACTTCGTTCTAAATAAAATTCAGGATGGCGATAAACAGGAGCCGCAGTACCTCGTGCTCATGAGCGCACCCAAGGATGGACTCCTTTACGATTACGACTCCATCCGAGTTTTCAGCTGGAATGCCAAGCGGCATCATTATGAGACCGCCTACCGGGAACGAAACATTTTTGGCGTCTACCCGGTGAATAGCGGGATGGAGGACTTCGGCAAAGAAGGATCGGAGCCGGTGTTCAGCATCCAAGTAAAAGACGAAACAGGCGCGATCGTTCCGCGGAAGTACAGGATGATTCAGCCGGTGGTGCGACGCGTTCTGCTGCCTGGGCAGTCGGAAAAAACCGATCCGAAACTGGCGCGGCCTGAGTTGGTGAAAAAATCTGCTGAATCAAAGACGAAGAAACGGCGCTGATCCGCTCCATTCCGAGTCCCCCCTAAGCTGGAATCTTTCCGCTACTCTCGATATTGCCCTGAAAACAGGCAGCATGGCCCTGCCCGCCTCCATCCAACTAACTAACAAGATCGGAGAGACCTGCATGGCTGAGAAAATTAAGGATCTGAAGCTCAAGCGCGATTACAAACAGTTTTTGTATTACATCGACGGTGAGGGGAGCGTTTGCCAGAAGCCCAAATCAGGGGAGGGCGAAGCTCAGGTGCTCGTTCAGAACGCCGTACAGCGCGATAACCAGTTTCTGTATTTCATTGATAAAGAGGGCGATATTTCGCGATCGCCACGGGGAACCAAGAAGAAAGCGGCTTAAAGCACGTCATAAGCTATTAAGATGGCCGGGAACTCTCTCGGCCATTTTTTGTTGGGTCGAAGTTCAGAATCTCACCTTGGACATCTGCCACTCGGTTTTTCTCGTGAGCTCAGATAGTGATTTCTACATCTTTCGCGATGGACGCCACACTGCTTCAGGTGAGCGGCTGTTGCAGGCAATGCGGGCAAGCCTGAAGGCCGCTGCGGACGAGAGAGGCTGGATGGACGCGCTGCTCCGCTCCGGTGAGTTGGAATGCGCATTAGCGGATGCCAGCGTCTCAGAGGTTGAGTTGCTGAGCAGAGTCACGGACAGATGCGCGGAAATCCTGGTGTCGTCCGAGTTCCGGGAACGACCCGAGTTGCTGCATCTTCTGCCCCTGAAAATCCACAGAGAGCTCACACGCTCGACGCCAGAAGGCTTCGCCTACTACGCGCTGCATCCATTGCGATACGCTGATGTGGTCGAAGGCCTGGATGAAATTCGCGACGCGGTTGTGGTGGGGATTCGCAGCATCGGCACAACTCTGAGTGCGGTAACCGCCGCGGCTTTACGGCAGCGGGGTTCGAACGTGCAACGATTCTCGGTGCGTCCAGAGGGGCATCCGTTCGACCGCGTCACGCGCTGGAGCGACGCGCAGATGCAATTGATTCGTTACGGCGTACTTTCGGAAGCGATGTTTCTGGTTGTGGACGAGGGACCTGGGCTGAGTGGGTCTTCCTTTCTCTCTGTCGCCGAAGGGCTGTGCGAAGCTGGCGTCGCGCAAGATCGCATTGTATTGATTCCTGGGTATGTTCCGGATGCGTCGAGATTGCGCGCTCAAGATGCCGCTCGACGGTGGGCGAAATTTCGTTGCTTGGCGATTGGAGATGGGAGACGCCCGCAGGGAGAGTGGATTGGTGCCGGGGAATGGAGACAGCAATTCCTAGGCGAGAGTCGATGGCCGGGAAGTTGGACCAACATGGAACGGGCGAAGTTCCTCTCGCACGACGGACGAGTGATCTGGAAGTTCGAAGGGCTGGGGCAGTACGGGGATCGCGCACGCGAGGAAGCGGAAGCTTTGGCTACCGCGGGCTTTGGGGCGAAGGTGGTTGCCGATGCCTATGGCTTTGTCGGCTATGAATGCCTGCGAGGGCGGCCTGCAGCGAAGCAAGAACTAAGTCCAGAGCGGATCCGGAGGATCGCCGAATACTGCGCTTTCCGTGCTGCGAAATTTCATCGTCAACTGACAACGGCACAGCAGGATGATTTCGCCACCATGGTGCGGGTGAATTTCGAGCGAGAGTTTGGCAATCGCTTAGACGACGCGCTCACAGAGTTCAAATTTGTGACGCCGATAACCTGCGATGCGAAAATGGCGCCACACGAGTGGTTCCTTGATGAAAACGGCCAATTTCTGAAGCTCGACGCGACCGCTCACGGCGACGATCATTTCTTTCCAGGGCCGTGCGACGTCGCGTGGGACCTGGCTGGGGCAATCGTGGAATGGGGGATTGGGGCTGAGGCTCGCGATCGGCTGCTGCATGAATACCACGCATTGAGTGGCGATCATGCAACCGGACGCATCGAGAACTATCTGCTTGCATATAGCGTCTTCCGATTCGCATGGTGCAAGATGGCAGCGGCGGCGATGATTGGCACTGCAGACGGAGAGCGCTTGCTGCGCGACTACCGCAGATATCGCGGTTACGCGGAAAGGATCGCAGCGATTTCAGCGGGCGGGTAATCGCATTGCCGCCTCGAGCGGAACATTTTTAGTAATGAGATCGGTGACATACGCTCCGATCGCAGGCCCGTTCTTAAAGCCGTGACCGGATCCTCCACCCACCAGCCAAACACTCTCCGATTCTGGATGACGGTCTACAAGGTAGTTGTGGGTAAGCGTGTTTTCGTATTGGCAGACGCGGGTTTCGACGATGGGTGCAGTAGCAAGTTGAGGGAAGCGCTCGCAGACGAAGTCGCGCATCTGTTTAACATATGGCGTGGTCGACTGGCGGTCCATCGTGTCAGGGTCCGCGGGCTGCTGGATGAGGTCGACGGCCAGTTTGAAGCCGCGGCCAGCCAGGTTCGGCATGCCGTACGCATCCCAATTCTCATTGCCCATGAATATCCATGTTGGCATTTGCGGAGGGTCGAATCCGCGAATGCCCGCGGGAATTCCCAGGAAGAAGACCTCCGCACGCACCGGGCGGATATAGCTCGCCAGTAAATCCGGAAAGAGCTTGGGAAGCCATGGGCCGCAGGCATAAACGTACGCTGCAGCCGAGATGGTCTCACCGCTGGGGATGGTGATAGCAGTTCCGTCAGGATTGGGAGAAATCGATGCTTGTCGATATTCAACCCCATCGCGGATCAGTTCTTCAACCAGCAATTGCACCGCGTGACGTGAGAGGAGCGCTCCGCTACGAGGTTCGAAAACGGCCGACTCATTCTGCTTAAAACGAACTTGCGGGAAGCGCTTGGCGAGTTCATCCACAGAGAGGTATTCACACTCGCCACCGATACGGCGAATGACAGCAATGCTCTTTTGTGCCCATTGCGTGCTGTCGTCGGAGAAAGTGAGAACGCCGGTCTGGTGGAACAATTTGTGTCCGCTACGACGTTCGAGATCGAGCCATGCGGGCAGGGAATTCAGCGCCCAGCGGCTGTAAATCTCATCGTCACCATAGGCCATGCGAGTGATTCGAGATTCGCCACCGGAACTGGAGCGACTGTTCGCCGGGCCGTATGCATCGACCAGAACGACGCGGAGACCTGCTTTACGAAGCCAGTAGGCTGACCAGCACCCAAAGACCCCAGCGCCAATCACTGCGACATCGAATCGTGAGCTCATTCGGAATCGCGATGCACAGTGTCGGGAGAAAATCCGGGGAGGCAGACGGCGATATATTCCGCGCCTCCGGGACCCGGCGTGGAGTAGCGAATCCATTCACCTCCGCGGGTGATGATGGCTCGGCCGGCGCGCACTTCGACATTGCCCTCCTTGTGCTCTACGCGAATTGCGCCCTTCAACACAATTGTGTATTCATCAAATTCGGGAGTCTGTCCGGGTTCCTGCCACCCTTCAGGACTGCGCATATGCGCGACGCTAACGGTCGAGGTGTTTGAGTTAACCTGCCCGATATATTCATCGATGAGCTTTGGTTTATTGCCTGCGGCGGTAATGCGCGTCGGTTGAGCGATCAGTGTGGGCATGGCGGATAGTGTAAAACGAAAAAGGCGCGCCCGGGTGAGCGCGCCTAGGCAGGTAAAGAATCTCCTTAGTGGGCTGTAGCGCTGGTGTCAGCGGGGTTAGTGCTGCCGATGGATTGACCACTGACGACCATCTCTACGCGACGGTTTTGCTGGCGACCTGCTGCCGTGCCATTTGTCGCGACTGGATTTTCCTGTCCGTAGCCCTCGGAGATGACTGCGTCCGCAGAAATGCCTTGCTTCAGCAGATAGCCCCGGACGGTGTCGGCTCGACGCTGCGAGAGATCGCGATTGTGGTCAGGCGTGCCGGTAGAATCGGTGTAACCATCGACGCGGATTCTCAAGTCGGGATAAGCGAGCAGAATTCCCGCGACCTTCGCGAGCTTTTCTCGAGCTCCAGGCTTCAGCGTCGATTGATTCACATCGAACAGTACGTCCGACATATTGACGATCAGACCTTTGGCGCTATCCCGAGTCTGTAGCACCTGGTTCAACTGCACTTGAAGGCGTTGACGGAGATCCGTTTCGCGCTGTTGCGCTGCTGCCGCTTGTTGCTGCGCGCTTTGAGCCTGCTGTTGAGCCGTCTGCGCCTGTTGTTGCGCCTGCGCTAACTGCTGTTCGGCTTGTTGACGATCGGCGAGGGCCTGCTGTTTCGCGGCTTCCGCTTCCTCGCGCTCTTGTTGTGCCTGCCGCTGTAGATCTGCAGCTTGCTGTCGCGCCTGCTCGGCTTGTTGCTGAGCGTCCTGAGCCTGCTGCTGCGCCGTTTGTGCCTGCTGTTCCGCCAGTTGGCGCTGGGCAGATTCCTGTTGCGCTTGAGCCTGCGCCTCGGCGGCTTGTTCGTCGGCCTCGCGCTGTGCATTGCGGGCCTGCTCTTCATGCTTTCGCTTCAGTGCGAGCAGCCGCGCATCTTCTGCCGTCTGCACCGCTTGGCGAGCTTCCGCGATCACGACGTTCTTGTCGTTGCGAGCGTCCTGGTCGGCTTGTGCCTTATTGAGCTGATCTTGCGCGTTGCGGAAGTTCTCGGCGGCATAGCGGTCGGCCTGTGCCCATCCGGCGATTCGAACCGCGTTGCGCGCTTCGAGAAGTTCCAACGGAACATGGCGCTCGCCAGACAGTAGCGGTTTCAGTTCGCCCTTCTCTACGTGCTCGGTGTAACTGCCAGAGCGCAGCAGAGAATATCGCGCGTCGACAGCGTCGACAGAACCAATCGTGTCAGGACGAACGATGTTCTCCATTACCACCACTTCGCTGGGTTGCGTGACTGCGAAATCGGGCTCCGCGGTAATGATCAGCGCGAAATCCTGGAGCGTAGTTGTGGCGTTCTGCTTGAAATGCGTATGGTCGACATTGAGGATCTCGCCGAGATTCTGAGGGCGGCCATCGGGAGTGATAGCCCAAAGAACATAGGTCAGAAACTCTGGGCCGAAATCCCATGGCATTTTTCCGAAATGCTCGATCGAGAGGTCGATGTTAAGTCTGCCTTGGCGGCTCTTGATCTCCGCGACGCCTTGGGCATTTGGCATCTGGTCCGTGCCGCGCATGTCAATCTTGGTTTCGCCGCGATGGCGATAGTTCACGGCCTTCACGGTGCGCGAGATGAGCTCGGTCCGGTCGGTGAGTTGCGGATCGTCGTCGCGATCGCGAGTCATTCGGTCAGCTTGCGCGAAAGCGCCGGCGGAAAGAGTGGTCAGGAGAGTGATGGAAAGGAGAGTACGTCGCATGGGTTCCCTCGGAACGCTGTGTCTATCTGGCGGTCATCAGTAGGATGCTCTCGCGACTGCCCGAGATTTCTCAAGCCGCCGCTCATACTTGTCACCGGAGTTGCTGCTGAAAACATGCTCGCGAGTTCCTCCTCGTGCTGGCTGGCAGTAACATTGTGTGGTATGGAAGCTGCAAAACGAGCTGCGGTCGAGATCGTGAAGACGCTAAGTGAGCGCGGCTACCAAGCGTACCTCGTCGGCGGATGTGTACGCGATCTGCTGCTGGGGCGAGAGCCTGCGGACTACGACGTTGCAACGGATGCCGTTCCCAGCGAAGTGATGGCAGTCTTCCCTCGGACTTGGGCCGTCGGCGCGCAATTCGGTGTGGTCCTGGTGCCGATCCCTGCCGACGAGAGTTGCGAAAACCTCGAGCCTGGCCCGGCCAGTCACCACCACGGCTGCGTTGAGGTAGCGACTTTCCGTAGCGATGGCACTTACACCGATGGACGGCATCCGGACGCGGTTCGGTTTTCGAAAGACGCGCGTGAGGATGTGCAGCGCCGGGATTTCACCATCAATGGAATGCTGCTGGATCCCATGAACGCCGACGAAGTGATTGACTACGTCGGCGGGCGCTCCGATCTGGAAGCCGGGATCATCCGAACGATTGGCGACGCGCGCAGGAGGTTTTCGGAAGACAAGCTGCGAATGTTGCGCTCGGTGCGCTTTGCTGCCCGGTTTGGTTACGAGATTGAAGCAACGACCTTGGCGGCGATTCGCGAGTTGGCGTCACAAATCCGTGTGGTCAGCCACGAACGAGTTCGCGACGAATTGACCAAGATGCTCACCGAGGGCCGAGCGCGCCGGGCATTCGAGTTGCTGGATGCTTCGAGTCTCTTGAGAGAAGTGCTTCCAGAGATCGCGAAGATGAAAGGCGTAGCACAGCCTCCGCAATATCATCCGGAAGGCGATGTTTGGATCCACACGTTGCTTCTGCTGGAGAAGCTTCCGCCGAACAGTTCGCCTACGTTGGCCTGGGGCGCGCTTCTGCACGATGTCGGAAAACCACCCACCTACCGCGTTGCGCCAGATCGGATTCGTTTTGATGGACACGTGGAAGTCGGTGTGAGGATGACTGAGCGACTCGGACGCGAACTGCGGTTTTCCAACGACGAGCTGGAGCAGGTAAGTGCGCTCGTGGAAAATCACATGAAGTTTGCCGAAGTTACGCGGATGCGGGAATCGACCTTGAAGCGATTCATGCGTCTACCGCGTTTTGAAGAACACATGGCACTTCACCGGATGGACTGCCTGGCAAGCCACGGCGATTTGTCGCTTTACGAGTTCGTAAAAGAGAAACTGGAGCAAACCCCAGTTGAGGAAATCCGTCCTGCCGCGCTGGTCAAAGGGCAGGATTTGATCGCCGCCGGTTATAAACCCGGGCCGCGGTTCAAGGAAATTTTGTCTGCGGTGGAAGATGGACAGCTGGAGGGTCGCCTGCAGTCGCGCGAGCAAGCGCTGGCATATGTACGGAAGGAATTTTCGCCATAACCGATCTATCCGGGCAGATAGAAAAAGTAGATACCCAGGACCAGTAGCAGCACGAGGAACAATGCTGCTGTTTTATGGCGATGGGACGGCGCGACGATTTGGGGGGACAGGAATTCGTCGAACATGGGCGATAGCATGGCGCAAATTTCTCGACCCGCAAAATGACGATGGTAACTGCTTGAACGTTGCTGCCGCGGGCACTGAGCCGCCGGGGGCTCTCGGTTTTCCAGTGCTACAATCGATTCTTCGCCGCCCAGAGTCAACGTGATGGAGCACATCCGGCAAAGCCTGCAACAAATTGTGGTGGATGCGGTGCGACGAGCGCCGGCAGAAGATGTGCCGCTCCTGGCGTGGCCCTTGGCCTGTGGCGCGGCAGTCGCAGAGAAGACACGTGCACTGGCTTTCGCCGATAGCGAACTCCTGGTACAGGTTCCGGACGGAGCCTGGCGGGCGCAACTTCTGAGCCTCACCGGCGAATACCTGCGGCAACTGCGGGAAATTACAGACGGCCGCATTCAGCGGCTTCGATTCGTTCTGGAGAGCGAACTGGATAAACGATGAAAGTCACCGAGAAAGACGTGCAGTACGTAGCCGACCTGGGGAATGTCGAACTGACCGAGGCGGAATCGAAGCGGTTTTTAAGAGATCTCAATTCGATCCTCGAGTACATCGACAACCTCAACGAACTCGACACGACCAACGTTGAGCCAATGGCGCAAGTGGCAGCTCGCTACGGCGAAGGTAAGGCCGAGAGCGAGCGTTATAAATATGCGCTACGCCCGGATGAATTGCGGCCTTCTTTACCTCACGATCTGGCGTTGCAGAACGCGCCGGACACCGACGGCGTGTATTTCAAAGTCCCCAAGGTAATCGAAAGATAGATCGATGGATATCAATGTGTTGACCGTTGACGGTACGCGTATCGCAATCCAGGAGCGCCAGACGACCGCAACCGCGATTGCCGAGTCGTTTTACAAGAAGATTGCGTCGGAAGACGGGGAGATCAATGGCTACCTGACGCTCTGCCGCGAGCGCGCGTTGGAGCAGGCCCATAAGATCGATGCCATCGCCGACAAGGGTGACGATCTGCCCCGCCTCGCGGGCCTTCCCGTGGCCGTGAAGGACGTGATTTCCACCAAAGGCGTGCGTACAACCGCGGGGTCGAAGATCCTGGAAAAGTTCATTGCCCCTTACGATGCGACAGTCGTCCAGAAGCTCGAAGCAGCAGGCGCGGTCATCCTCGGCAAAACGAACTGCGATGAGTTTGCGATGGGGTCTTCAAACGAAAACTCTGCGTACGGACCAGTGAAGAACCCGCGCGATAAAAGTCGCGTTCCGGGTGGATCCTCGGGCGGTTCGGCGGCGGTCGTCGCGGCTGGAACTGCAGTCACTTCGCTGGGCTCGGATACCGGCGGATCGATTCGCCAGCCAGCATCGTTCTGTGGGGTCGTCGGGCTTATGCCGACTTATGGCCGGGTTTCGCGCTATGGGCTGATTGCGTTTGCGTCCTCTCTCGACCACATCGGTCCGTTCGCGAAAGACGTGAAAGATGCGGCGATCATGCTGGAAGTGATTGCCGGCCGCGATCCGATGGATTCCACATCCGCAGAAGTCTCGGTGCCAAAGTATTCCGACGAAATCGGACAGCCAGTGCGCGGCATGAAGATCGGCGTCGCAAAGGAATATTTCGGCGAGGGACTGGATCCCGAGGTGAAATCCGCGGTTGAGACGTCGATCCAAAACCTGGCGAAGGCGGGAGCGGAGATCCTCGAAGTATCTTTGCCGCACACCAAGTATGCAATCCCCACCTACTATCTGGTAGCGACGGCGGAAGCTTCTTCAAACCTGGCGCGCTATGACGGTGTACGCTATTCGCATCGTTCGCCAGAAGCGAAGGCTCTTTCGGAAATGTACCGCAAAAGTCGCGACGAAGGCTTCGGCGCCGAAGTAAAGCGGCGCATCATTCTCGGGACCTACGCGTTGAGCGCAGGTTATTACGATGCCTACTATTTGAAGGCACAAAAAGTCCGGACCTTGCTGGCCCAGGATTTCGACGAGGCTTTCGCGAGAGTTGACGCCATCGTTACGCCGACCACGCCGACTCCGGCTTTCAAGCTCGGAGAAAAGGCGGACGATCCATTGGCTATGTACTTGGCAGACATCTATACGGTGACGGCCGACCTGGTGGGCATTCCGGGCATTTCGGTGCCGTGTGGAAACTCCAAAGCAGGCTTGCCGATCGGGCTGCAGGTTTTCGCAAAGCATTTCCAGGAAGGCACGATGATCCGCGTGGCACACGCAGTAGAGCACGCTCAAGCAGTTTAATTTCAAGACAGCCTTGTTAGCTCGAGCCCCGGCGCGCCGGGGCTTGATCTTTTGAAGGAATGGTGACGAATTTTCGCTAGGCGATGCGGTAGTAGCTGTTGCCCGCGCAAGACTGACAATGGGTTTGGCCATCTAGAATCACTTCACGGTGATAGTTGATGCCTTCCCCACATTTCTGGCAGACGATGCGATCGCCCTTGAATCCGGGCATGTCTTCGGGGCCTACGTCCACCACGACCCACTGTTTCGTGAAAAGCTCGTCGTCTGTGAGCTCGCGATAAGCCGCCATCTGCTGCGCATTTTTGCTTTCCAACTCGGGGTAACGCGCGCGCGCGAGTTCCTTAGAAGATTCGCGCGCGGCGATCCGAATTGCTCGGGCCAATTCCAAATCGACGAAAGTCGCCGCCATCTTTCCCCAGTCACGAAATTTCAGAGCGCGCTTACCAAGCCGGCAGCCGGTAACCACTCCAATGGCGTCGGTGGCACAGCGATCGATCTCGACGTAGGTAACCAGGCGCTTGCGGTCGCGTCCTCGAGGGTCAGAGATCCCGAGTTCACGAAGACCACACATCGCCATCCGAACCCCAAGCACCTGTCCGGCGCAGAGATGACCGTGGGCCTGCTTAGCTTCTTCCAGCAGATCGTCGAGTGGTTTCATGAATCGATAACTTTCGATGCGTTACTCGTCGTTATTGTCCGTAGCAATATCCGTCGCATGCCCGAAGACGGTGTAGCTTGCCTTGGGGAATTTTTTTGGCAGAAACGTGACCTTTGACGGTGTCCGCTCCCACTGCGGCGCGTCACAATCGGAGTTAGGGCTATCCCCCTGGCTAGCGGTGCCAAGTTCCTTGCGGAGCACGGCTTTCTTCCTGCCAATTTCAGCGACGATAGCATAGAGCGTGTCCCCATTATCTGAGATGCCGCAATAGGCCGCATAGTCGCGATACCAGGTCACACTGGAATAAAACGGATCGAATTCCGGAAGTTTCAACGGAGTAATGCGACCGTTCGTGCGATCCACCATCAGCCATGCGCCGCGTTGCCACTTCCAGTGAGGGGTTTTCGTGTCTTCGGGCAAATTATCGTTCAAACGGTAAGCTTTGCGCGTGACGAGAATGCGGTCGGTCACGTCGTGCGACTCTCCCGTGGTGAATTCCTTCAGATTGCCGTCGACATACAGGCCGCGAATCTTCATATCCATTGTCTTGTCTTCGGTGGGCCCGATGAAGAGTTTGACCGTAGTCGTTTTTCCGAACGTGATCACATGGTCTTTGGGAGACGCGGACGATGAGGCTGCGCAAAGAGTAAGAAGAATTATGGCAAAGGAAGCGCGCATAACTATGAGGCTAATCCCAAGGTGGGGGGAACAGCAACCGTAACAGGCGGCGCGTGGGCGAATCCGCTCACCATACAACCATCGCAGGGTACGCTCCCTCTCACCGTTGTGGCCAACGACTTATCCCTAAGGCGTCTGCAACGTATTTTAGTGGTGGACGACACCCGCGACAACGCGCTTTTGATGCAAGAACTTCTGCAATCGCGAGGTTACGACGTCGAAGTCGCGTTTAGTGCTGCAGAAGCAGAACGGCAGATCGCAACGAGTCCCCCTGACCTATTGTTGCTGGACGTTATCATGCCCGGCAAAAGCGGTTATGAATTCTGCCGCGAGTTGAAGGAAAACCGCGAAACGCGACTCATTCCCGTTGTGATGATCACCGGATTGACCGATCGCGAAAACAAGATCCGCGGGATCGAAGCCGGTGCGGACGAGTTCTTGAATAAGCCAATCTTCCCGGAAGAACTTTTTGCCCGGGTGAAGTCCCTGTTACGCCTGAAAGAGTTCACCGATGAACTCGAAAATGCCGAGTCAGTGTTGTGCACGCTTGGCTTGAGCGTCGAAGCTCGCGATCCTTACACCGAGGGCCATTGCGAGCGGCTCTCGATTTACGCAAGCGAATTGGGCGCATTTCTCGGCCTCGATCCCGATGCAACGCTGGCGCTCAGGCGTGGCGGATACCTGCACGACCTCGGCAAGATCGCCATTCCGGATGAAATCCTGAAGAAGGGCGCAAATCTGACGGCCGCAGAATGGGAGATCATGCGGGAGCACCCCGTGATTGGAGAGCGAATATGCAAACCATTGCGATCCTTGAGGAACGTGTTGCCCATCATCCGCCATCACCACGAGCATTGGGACGGAAGTGGGTATCCGGATCGGCTAGCGGGATCAGAAATTCCCCTGCTGGCGCGGGTGCTACAAGCAGCCGATGTCTATGACGCTCTAAGGACTACCCGCCCTTATAAGGCGGCCTTAAGCCACCAGCAGGCGCGTGAAACCATGCTGCGTGAGGCGAATCAGGGGCTCTGGGACCGGAAGATCGTATCTGCGCTCTTCGATATGCTTTCGGAGCGCAGCAAGGCTGCCTGAGGCGAGAGCAAAAGAAGATTCGGCAGCTTACAACTGATTTAGAATGACGGCGCGTCTAATAAGCTGAAAAACAGATTTTCTCCTCTGCGATTTGGACCCAATGGAGCCTGTGTCATATAGCATTGTCATTCCCGCGTATAACGAGAGCGAACGCATTCAAGGTTCGTTAAAGAAGATTGTCGCCTTCCTGTCGGAACAGAACTGGCAGATTGAAGTACTGGTCGTTAACGATGGATCGCGCGACAACACCGCCGAGATCGTTCGGCAATATGCGGCGGAATATCCCTATATTCGCCTGATCGAGAATCCCGGGAATCGCGGCAAGGGCTACAGCATCCGCAACGGAATGCTGCAGGCTACCGGCGACGTTGTGCTTTTCACCGACGCAGACTTATCCGCACCGATCACGGAAGCGCCTAAGCTTTTTGCCGAAATCGAGAAGGGCGCTGATGTGGCGTTTGGCTCACGCTGGCTGATTGCCAAGATGCAGACGGAGCGGCAATCCATCATGCGGCAGATTGCCGGTCGCACCTACAACCTGCTCATGCGCGTTTTACTGGGCTTGAAATACAAAGATACGCAGTGTGGTTTCAAGGCATTCAACCGCAGGGCGGTTGAAACGATCTTCACGCGTCAACGTATTGAGCGCTGGGGATTCGATGTCGAACTGCTCTTCCTCGCGCAGAAGTTCCGGCTCAACATCGTCGAAGTGCCCGTCGCTTGGGCGCATGACGACCGATCGAAAATCAATCCTCTCGTGGATGGCATCAAGATGTTCGGCGAGATGATAACGATTCGCTGGAATGCGATTACCGGGAAGTACAGCGAGCCGCACGTTCACCAGACTCATGTGGCGCAACCGGCGCCAGTCGTCAAAATCGCAAAATAAAATAAAGATCGTGTGGCTGCGAAGCTTCAACCTGCTTCGCCCATGACGTCCGGCACTCCGCGTGGAATGGTACATGCACCCATCACCGGGTCGACTACGATCGTGAAGTGCTTGCTGCAATCCCCGCGCACAGCCAGAAAAATTCATCACACACAGGCGCTTTCTCTAAGCTGGGGCGCCTTGAAACCACATATCTCGCATAGACGCCTGCTGGAACCTGGAACAATTTGCCGTCCCGCAAGTAGCGGAAAGCCGAAGAGCAACTTGGATTGGCGCACTTCGAAGTCATTGGGGATCTCCGCTCACGAACGCGGGTAGCTCTCGAAATCACGTGCGTACATCACCGCATGTCCGGGCTCGTTCTATAAGAATTGTATGGAGTTTTCGAGCAGCGGTTCTGGATAATCTGACGATGATGTCGGCCGTTGAACGCCGTTTAGGAACGCCTTCCATATTGGGAGACAATAAAGGGCGGAACCAGTCCCTTCGAGGCCTTGTACGCGCGGACGATTGGAACGATAACTTTGCTATAATCGAAGAGCTTCAAGAAGCCGGATTATCCTGCCTGCGGCTTCGAATGTCGGGGAGTGGCTCAGCCTGGTNNAAATCCTCTCTCCCCGACCATTAAAATCAACAGCTTAGGCTAACGCTGGTCCGGTTTAACCACCACAGGTTCCCAAAAAGGTTCCCATTGAACGCCATCCAGCATTTTTTTGGGCGCCTCGACGACAGTGGCCGACTGTTGTGGCTCGGGTTCTGTCATCACCGACTCTACGACCTTCGTGACCGTATCGACCCGCTCATCGCACCACGTTTTTGAATAGACATCAAGCGTGATGCTGCCCGTTCCGCCGGAGTGCCCCATGTTGTCGCGGGCAATCTCCAAGCGCCCTTCACGACGCATCATGCTGGCATGCATCGTCCGAAAGCTGCGGAAGTCGATCTCTCTGGGCAGGCCGAGTTTCTCAGCCGTCGGCTTCAGGTGACTATGCAGCAGGTTGTGGCGATCAAGCGGGTTTCCAGCCAAGTTAGCGAAGACCAGGTCGTCAGGTTTGCGGAATTTCTGATTGCGCTCCCACATGGACTTGATTGCGCCGAGGATGACTCCGTGCCGGTCGAAGGGCACCTCACGCTCTCCTGCTTCGGTCTTCACATCGTCGAACTCATCGTCGTAAACGCGCTCCCAATCTGATCATCGAGCGGGTGCGCGCCNNAGGCAGACACATCGGTCGACGGCCTCTCGATGTCGATCGGACGGCGATCCTGCGCGATCGTGACCGCGGGGATCTCGCTTACCAACATCGCCAAGGCCCACCGAATCTCTCGCTCCATGGTCAGCAAGGTTCTCAGAGATGCCCGCCGAGCGCCTGGTCACGAAGGGTTCGTTCCAACCTCCCTGCAACTGCAAGAAAACAGGCCGCCAAAAACGGCGGCCTGAGCTGGTTACAAAACAGTGGGTTGTGAGCGGGCCAAAGGCCTCAAGGGACAGCCAACTGGCCGAAAAGTTGC
>PLWX01000286.1 GCA_003151155.1 Acidobacteriaceae bacterium | reverse complement strand
AAGCGGGATACGAGGTCGCGGCGGAAGTGGTGAGCATGAGAGAGGAATTTTCCCGCAAGCTCGAATCTGGATCATACGATGTTGTTCTATCAGACTATCGGATGCCAGGCTGGAGCGGAACGGATNNTCGTCGCGCCCTGGAAGAAAAGGCCCTGCGGGAAGAACGCGCCCGGATGGAGGAGGACCTGCGAGCCAGCGAGGAGCGGCTGCGGTTGGCGCAGGAAGTGGCCAAGATCGGCAGCTTCGAGCGCAACTTCCAGACCGGAGAGAGCCGCTGGACGCCCGAAATGGAAGCGATCTACGGTTTGCCGCCGGGAGGATTTCCGAAATCCATCGAGGCATTCCTGGATCTGGTCCACGGGCAGGATCGGCCCTACGTAGAGCGCTTGCTCGAGCAATTGAATCGGACCGGCGATGCCGAGGGCGAATGGCGCGTGCTCTGGCCCGACGGTACGGTGCACTGGATTACCGGGCGGTGGAAGGTATTCAAGGACGAGAATGGCCGACCCTTGCGGATGGTCGGCATAGATTTCGACATCACCGAACGAAGGCAAGCGCAGAACCAAATGGCCGATGCCTTGCGCTATACGCAAAAGATATTGGACACATCACCGGTAGGCATTATCACCTACAAAGCTTCCGGTGAGGCGGTGGGCGCCAACCCTGCCAGCGCTCAACTGGTCGGTGCCAGCATTGAGCAGCTCATGGCACAGAGTTTTCGCCACATGGAATCCTGGCGGCGATCCGGTTTGCTGGCCTTAGCCGAGGAAGCGCTGGCAAGCGGTGCGCCGCGCTATGGCGAGGCCCGCATGACCAGTACGTTCGGCACGGAGCTTTGGCTCAACGCCCGCCTCGTACCCTTTACTTATGAGGATGAGCCTCATTTGTTGGCACTCTTTGAAGATATTGCCGAGCGCAAGCGGGCGGAGGAAGCGCTGAAGCTCTTCCGAGTATTGGTCGATCAATCCAACGATGCCATTCAGGTCGTTGATCTGGAAACGATGCGCTTATTCGACGTGAATGAGAGGGCCTGTTCAAGCCTGGGTTACACTCGCGAAGAACTTCTGTCCATGAGTGTTCATGACATCGATCCCACTGTCGACGAATTCGTGCATGTAAAGGTGAACAACGAGTTGCGGAAGTCAGGATTCGTAATGCTCGAGACTCTCCAGCGGCGGAAGGACGGTTCGACGTTCCCGGTGGAGATCAGTATGAAATACGTCCAACTTGACCGTGGTTACGTGGTCTGCGCCATCCGCGATATCACCGAGCGCAAGCAGGCAGAGGAGAAACTTCGGCAATCGGAGGAAAAGTTTTCTATAGCTTTTCGATCCAGTCCTCTGGCAGTCACGATCAGCACCTTGGCCGAAGAGCGCTATGTGGATGCAAATGAGGCATTCCTGCGAATCGTGGATCGTTACCGGGAGCAAGTGATCGGGCGCACCGCGACCGAGCTGAACGTATGGGCGCATCCAGAAGACCGCACAAAAATGGTCCAGGAGCTGCAACGAACGGGCCGGGGCAGCGCGTTGGAAGCTGTCTTCAACTCATTGTCGGCCGGGCCACGTGACGTTAAGGTATTTGGCGAACTCGTTCAACTGGAAGGAACACCCTGCGTCGTGGCTGTCACGGAAGACGTCACTGATGCCAAGCGCATGGAACATCGATATCGCCTATTTCAGAAGTTGGAGGCGACAGGACGACTGGCGGGCGGCATCGCACACGATTTCAACAATGTTCTGAATGTCATTCTGGGGTATTGCGGATTGCTGCTTGAGCGATTTGGAGCGGCGGATCCTTCCCGCAAACAGGTCGAACAAATCGAAATGGCTGCCAGGCAGGCCACCGAATTGACACGACAATTGCTGGCTTTCAGCCGCCAGCAGGTCCTGCAGGCCAAGGCTTTGAATTTGAACAACATTATCAGCGACATGAGCGATATGCTGCGGAGACTCATAGGGGAAGACATAGAATTCACTGCATCCCTAGCGGACTCCCTGTGGCCCATTAAGGCCGATCCCACGCAGATGGCGCAGATTGTCATGAACCTGGTCGTGAACGCGCGGGACGCGATGCCGTCCGGAGGTAAGGTGACGATTGAGACAGCGAATGTCAAACTCAACGGCGAATACATTCAAACGCATGTACAAGTCACGCCAGGAGACTACGTTCGGCTAGTTGTGACCGATACTGGCGTCGGCATGGACGAAGACACCAAGGCTCGTATTTTTGAGCCCTTCTTTACGACGAAAGAATTGGGAAAGGGGACCGGACTTGGCCTTGCGACCGTCTATGGAATTGTTAAACAGAGCGGAGGATTTATATGGGTCTACAGCGAGCCGGGGGATGGCACAGCATTCAAGATCTATTTTCCTCGTAGTGAAGCACCTGTCGTCGAAGATGTTGCGGCGCGCGCTTCGATCGGGGATAGCCATGGCGACGAGACGATTCTTGTGCTGGAAGACAACGGCCAGTTAAGAGAACTCGCCGTGGAGTTCTTGGAATCAACCGGGTACTCCGTCCTGGAAGCGGGTGATTCGGAAAAGGCCTTGGAAATTGCCCGCACCCATGAGGGCCCCATACACCTCCTAATGACCGATGTGGTTTTGCCGAAAATGAGCGGACGAGTCGTGGCGGAGAAATTGACCGAGCTACACCCCGCTACCAAGGTCTTATTCGTCTCCGGTTATACGGACGATGTGATCGTACGGCACGGCATTCTGAATGAGGGCGTCGCGTTCCTGGAGAAGCCCTACACGCGCGAGAGCCTGACTTCGAAGATCAGGACAATGCTCGATCACGAACCGCACAGGGGCTAACGCACTTGCTGTTCAATTTATCCGCGAAGCTGCCAGCGGTTCCTCCCCCCACTTGCTCTTACCCCCACCTGCTCAACGGTTCAGTGGACACAGGGGCTCTTGCTATTGCGGGCTTGAAGTACTAAAACGGGACAAAGCTTGGGCTGCGAGAATTCCTGGAGGAACGGATGGCTTCGCTAAAGCTGCTGGTGGTGGAAGACAATATTGCGAGCCTCGAATTGATGACTGAGGTCTTCCAGAATTTGGAGACGGAAGTCCGCCCAATCAGCGACAGCCAGCTTGCGGCTGAATTGGTAAACCAGGAGAAATTCGACGGGATATTTCTGGACCTGGAAATGCCCAAGCTGCACGGTTTCGAATTGGCGCAGAAGATCCGCCAGAGTTCGTGGAACAAATTGACGCCGATCGTGATCGTGACGGGCCGCGATGAGCGCGACACCATGCGACAGGCTTTCGCGACGGGCGGGACCTTCTACCTGCAGAAACCGATTGACCGGCAGAAGCTGAAAAGCTTGTTCCGCACCGTGCGCGGAACCCTGCTGGAAAACCGCCGCCGCTCGACGCGAGTACCCATGCGAACTAAAGTAAGTTGTACCGCAGGGTCACGGACGGTTCAGGGCCAAACTTGGAATCTTAGTCAGGGCGGAATGCAATTGGAAGTGGAAGACCTCAACCCAGGGGAGACCGTGCGAGTGTCATTCCAGTTCCCCAGCTCCGCGGTCATAATCGACGCATCCGCTAGGGTTGTTTGGGCGAAAGAGAACCGGCAAGGCATCCAATTCACACGCATGAGTGCCCAGAACCAAGAGGAAATCCTCAAATTTATCACTCAGGATGAGAAGACCTAGCGACGTAAAACGAGTCCGCACGCTGCGCTGAATAACTTCCGTAACCTACCCAGACCCACTTTAGCTATGCGACGCTAGCACCTACGCCCCAGAAATGCGCAGGTGATGTATGTCGTCTCAAAGGTTAACACCTACCGGAACGATTCTCGTAGCGGACGATCAAGCCGCCAATCGTGAGCTGCTGGAAGAGCTTCTAACTACTGAAGGTTTCAAGGTTGTCTCCGCATCGGACGGAGCGGAGGCACTCGATCAACTGGGGAAGGCCGCAATTGATCTGGTCCTGCTGGACGTGATGATGCCCCACCTGAACGGCTTTGAGGTGTGCCAGAAGATCAAAGCGAATCCCGAGACCTACCTGATACCTGTAGTTCTGGTCACAGCGCTGTCGGACAAGCAGGACCGCATCGAAGGCCTCCGAGCCAATGCCGACGACTTCCTGACGCGCCCGGTGGACCGTGCAGAACTGCTTGCCCGGGTGCAGTCGCTGCTAAAACTCAAACAGCGAACAGACGAACTGGAGCGGGCCGAGGCCGTCCTGTTCGCGCTGGCGCGAAGCATCGAAGGCAAGGACCCGTACACGGGGGGGCACTGCGAACGATTGGCTGAGTACTCCGCAGCCCTGGGACAGCGAATCGGGCTCGCAGAGGATCAAATCACTGCGTTAAGGCGAGCTGGCGTGGTGCACGACATAGGGAAGGTCGCGGTGCCGGACTCGATCCTCTTGAAACCCGCGAAGCTGACTTCCGAGGAATGGAAGCTTATGCAGGAACACCCAGTGGTAGGGGAACGGATTTGCGCACCGCTGAAATCGTTTCGTCTGGTACTTCCCATCATTCGCCACCACCACGAGAAGCTCGATGGCTCCGGGTATCCAGATGGGCTGCGTGGAGAGAACATTCCAGTTACGGCCAGGGTGCTGCAAATCGTCGATGTGTACGATGCGTTGACCACGGTAAGACCCTACAAGCCTGCCTTTTCTGTCCCCGATGCCCTGCAAACCATGAAAGCCGAAGTCGCGAAGGGCTGGTGGGATCCGCACATCTTCGACCAATTCGAGCGGCTGGTCAGGAGCGGCACGGCGGATTCCTTTTCTCGTGGTACGGCGGCTGGTCGCTAGCCATTCGTGAACCGTGAGACGGAATATCAAGAACTTAAACTTACGTGGGAGGGGCTCAGCGCGGAGAAGCGTGCAGAAATTGGGAATCCAATGACAGCTCCCGCACCTCGTCGCGGTTGGCTTCCCGCAGAGCGTCACCACGCATGCGCGCCTTCCCCGCCTCCATGAAGTCCTTCAGCCACTTGTAGTAGACGGTGGGATGGATGCCTTCGCGGCGGCACAACTCAGACACCGCAACCTCGCCGCGGATGCCTTCCATCAGGATGCGGATCTTGTCTTCGGAACTGAAGCGCCTACGCGTGGCTTGCTTGGCGTTGCGGATCAGACTGCGGGCGGTTTCTGCCGAGCGGGCTGCGCCCTTCGGTGGGACTTGCGGATTCACTTCGTCGTTCATGATCACCCTTCTCCGGCCGCGACGGCCGGCCGGGTTAGACTGCCTGCGCTCGCTTCGCTCGCTGCGGCAGTCTAACCCCAGTTTCGGGGTGACTCCAACTCAAACCCTGTAGCTTAACCTTCCCGACAAAACAGTCTCACTTCCGCTGAAGGGGAACAGGGCTGGCTTGATGGCAGCAGTGGTATTGACAACGGGAGGGCTAGCCAACGTATCCACGGTGTACTCCTTCTCATCGCAGCTTACGTTGTGACGCAGCTGACCTCAAGTGACTGAGGTCATTGAATCACCGACACCAGTGACACGAACAGCTTCCCCGATCGCGCCAAGATCGAAGAGAACCCCCACGCGTCAATGTGCGTGTGCCGCTGCCCTCTCGCCGCAAAGGCCTGTTCTCAGTAAGTGCAAGGCGGTTTCTCCGTCCACTGGCCGTGAGAAAAAGTAGCCCTGTGCATACTCGCAGTCGATCCCCAGAAGCGCATTGACCTCTCCCAGGGTCTCGGTCCCCTCCGCTACCACCGTCAAGCCTAGATTATGCGCCAGTGCCAGAATGGTGCAAACGACTGCCCTGTTGTCGGCATCGATGTCCATGCGGGAGATAAAAGTGCGATCGATCTTCAGTGTATCTGCCGGAAAATGCCGCAACCGACTCAACGAGGAATACCCAGTACCAAAATCGTCGATGCTCAGCCGTACGCCCAGAGATTTGGCCTGTCTAAGCACGCCTTCCGGTTTTTCCGCGTCGCGCATCGCGACCGTTTCCACAATTTCCAATTGCAAGGTGGATGGTTCGAGGCCGCTCTGCTCCAAAGCTTGAACAATATCGCTTATTAACCCAGGATGCGCAAACTCCTTGGCCGTGACGTTGACACTGAGCGTCAGCGGTGGATTGGAGGGAAATTCCGTCTGCCATGACCGCATCTTGTGACATGCTTCTAGTGTCCTGAGTCATTAATTCG
>PLWX01000099.1 GCA_003151155.1 Acidobacteriaceae bacterium | reverse complement strand
CACAAACCCGCGCCACGCTCGCAGGAACTCTCAAAGGTCGACCAGGCCGAAACCGCCATCGACAAACAATCCTGGCCCGAGGCCGAATCTCTCCTCAAAGATGCGACCGCCAAAGATCCGAAAGATTACCGTGCCTGGTTCGATCTCGGCTTCGTCTACACCTCCGAAGACAAGACCGCCGAAGCCGCCGAAGCGTATCGCCACTCGGTCGACGCCAAGCCCGATGTCTTCGAAAGCAACTTAAACCTCGGCATCTCGCTGGCGAAGCTGGGCAATCCCGAAGCCGCGAAATATCTCGCCGCCGCCACCACCCTCAAGCCAACCTCGCATCCCGACGAAGGCTACTTCCGCGCCTGGCTCTCGCTCGGTCACGTGCTCGCCGCACAGAAACCACAGCCAGCCGCCGAGGCCTATCAACAAGCCGCGAAGTTCAAGCCAAAAGATCCCGAACCGCACCTCAGCGCCGCCCAGCTCTTCGAGCAAGCCAAGGCTACCGCCGATGCCGAGCGTGAATACCAGGCTGCTCTGGCTCTCGATCCCAACTCGAAGGATGCCATCACCGGCTTAGCCAATCTCTATTTGGTGGCACATCGTCTGCCCGAAGCCGAGTCCATGTTGCGTAAAGTGATCTCCGCCGACTCTTCGAACGCTAACGCGCAACTCCAACTCGCCCGCGTCCTCGCTGCCGAAAACAAAGACGAAGACGCAGCCGCTGCCTACGAAGCCGTTCTCAAAATTTTGCCCAACGACTTCGACGCCCATCAATCCGCCGCCGAGTTTTACCTCGCCGCCAGGAAGTACGACGCGGCTGCCGAGCAGTTCGCCATTGTCGTGCAGGCCAAGCCCAACGATGCGACTCTCCACCATCTTTACGGCAACGCTCTGCTCCTGATGCACAAGAACGCCGACTCCGAGCAGCAGCAACTCATCGCCATCAAGCTCAACCCCAAGCTCGGTGAGGCCTATAACGACCTCGCCTTTGCCTCTGCGGAGAACAAGGACTATGCTCTCTCCCTCAAGGCGCTGGATGCCCGTGCCCAGTTCTATCCGGAAACCCAGGGAACCTACTTCCTTCGCGCCACAAATTACGATAATCTCCGGGATGTAAAGCAGGCGGTCGTGTTCTACAAGAAGTTCCTCTCGGTCTCAGATGGCAAGCATCCCGATCAGGAATGGCAGGCGCGTCACCGCTTAATCGCCCTGGATCCGCAGTCGAGAAAACCATGACCCGTCGCCTCATCCCGGTCGTTCTTGCTCTCACCTTCGCCGTATCGGCATTCGCGCAAAAGGATCTCAAGAGTCGCGCCGATGCCGCGACTGGCGGCGAGAAAGCAAAGCTTTCCGTGGAATATACCGAGGACGCTGCCAAGGCCGCCGATAAAGCCTTTCAGGACGGCAAAGATGAAGAAGCGTCGCTCCACCTGAAAGAAGTCCTGCAGTACGCGAAGGCCGCCTCCGACGCGTCCATGCAGTCCCATAAACGAGAGAAGGAAACCGAGATCGGTCTCCGCAAAGTTTTAAAGCGCCTCATGGAAGCTAAGAATGCGCGTCCCGTCGATCAGCAGGACGAGGTGCAAAAAACCATCGATGCCGTCCTTGTGGCCCACGACAGCCTGCTCGATTCCATGTTCAAGAAGACCCACTGATGAAATACTTCCTCCATTGCCTCGTCCTCCTCGTGCTCGCTGTCCCGCTCGTTGCGCAACACAGAATGGGACGTGATCCTCTCGCACCAGCCGAAGCCGACAAACTGCGCGACACCGCCATGCAGCCGAACCTCCGGCTCAAACTCTACGTCGAATTCGCACGCGCCCGCATGACCAGCATCGACCAACTGCTCGCCGACCCGAAAGTCAAAAACAAATCCGAACAACTCCACGATCTGCTGGAAGACTTCTCCACCCTCATCGACGAAATCGCCGACAACGTTGAAATGTTTCATGATCAGCATTGGGATATCCGCAAATCCCTCAAGCTCGTGATCGAAGGAGACAGCGAATTTCAACTCAAGCTGCGCACCCTCGCCGAATCCACCTCCGCAGACGCCGAGTCTTACAAATTCGTCGTCAAAGATGCCCTCGAATCCCTCAACACCAATGCCGACGACGCCCGCCACGCCATGCAGGAACAAAACGCCCTCGCCAAAGACAAAAAACTAAAGAAAGAAGAAGATTAAATTTCCTCTTGTCACAATCAGCGAACAACGTGCACCCTCTGTCATCTGTCATCCTGAGCGAAGCACGCGCAGCGTTCGACCGCTGTCATCCTGAGCGGAGCACGCGAAGCGGGCGTAGTCGAAGGACCCCTACGATCTAAATAAATGCAGCTGCGACCAGCGGAGCACCCTGGCGACAAGCATGTGTATTTCCCCGTCGTGCTAATCTGATTTTGCCTTGACCAGCCGCATCCTCGAAATCTTTCACGAAACCTATCGCGAGCTGCGGCCCCGTGCGCCCATGCCCGCCATGCAGGTCCGTTTCTATCCCTTCGCGAACATCAACAACACCATCCGCCTCCGCCAGGGCGAACTGAAAATCCGCCTCTCCGATCTCCTGGAAGGCGCTCCGGAACCCGTTCTCGAAGCGATCGCCCACATTCTCCTGTCAAAGCTCTACCGCAAAGAGATCGAGCCCCAGCAAGCCTCCCGTTACCGCCGCTACACCAATAGCCGCGAACTCACCGACAAGGCCCACTTAGTTCGACAGTTGCGCGGCCGCAAGAATCTCCACGGAACCCAGGGCGCCGTTTACGACCTCGAAGAGATCTTCGAAGACCTCAATCGCCGCTTCTTTTTTGGCCTGATGGGCCGCCCCCAACTCACCTGGAGCAACGTCCTCTCCCGCCGGCGTCTCGGTCACTACGATCCGGCCCACAACGCCATCGTCATCAGCAAGGTCTTTGACCACCCCCGGGTTCCCCGCTACGCCGTCGAGTACCTGCTCTACCACGAAATGCTCCACCTCAAGCACCCCGTCAAGCTCCGCGGCAGCCGCCGCTGCGTCCATGGCCGGGAGTTTCAGGCCGAGGAAAAGCTCTTCCCGCAGCTCGACCAAGCCCTCCAATTCCTCAAGGAGTTGTGAATTACGATCCCGAATCGTAAATTTCCCGATGAGGGGATAGTCGACCTCTATCGGGAGGGGTAAAATACAGAGTAGCTCATCGGGGAGAGGTTTTCACTTAAATGTCGGCCCGTCAATATCGCGTCCTTGCGGTGGACGATAACGAGATCCACTGCTACTCGCTCCGCAAGCTTCTTGCAGCGGCAGGATTCGACGTCACCCACGCCCACTCCGCAATGAGGCGCTCAACGTCTTCCGCCAGCATCATCCCGACGCAGTGCTCCTCGACGTCGGCCTAGGCGATATGGATGGTTTTGAAGTTTGTAGTGCGATCCGCTCTGAGCCCGCCAATAACAACGTTGCTGTGATCTTCCATTCCGCCAGCGGTCACGCGCGCTCCTCACCGATGTCGAGTGACAGCGGTGCCGATGCTTTCCTCACCTACCCTGTCGATTCCGAACATCTCATCTCCGTCATTCGCGGATGCATTCAGCGTCGCCTCGATACCCACGGAAAGAAGTCCGACGTCGCAGGCAAGTCATTTCAAGCCCCGCAGGAATAAGAAAAGCCGCGATCTCTCGCGGCTCAGCATCCTCGTATATTTTTCGGTGGAAGCACCGGGCTTTAGCTCGGTGAATTCATATTCCCTCAAAAGACGGGCTTCAGCCCCGGTCTAATACGCCCACTTCAGCAGCGTAGCTCCGCTCGTAAATCCCGCTCCCACTGCCGCCAACAGCACGTTATTACCTTTTTTCAACTTGCCTTCATCCAGCGCGGTCTGCATCGCCAGCGGAATCGTCCCGGCGGTCGTGTTTCCATACTTCTCGATGTTGATAATCACCTTATCCATCGGCATCTTCAGCCGTTCCGCCGTAGCCACAATGATCCGCCGGTTCGCCTGGTGCGCGATGAAACAGTCCACATCGGAGCCGGTCAAATGATTTCGCGACAACACCTTTACCGTCATCTCCGACATTTTCTTAACCGCATACTTGAAGACATTCTGGCCATCTTGATGAACCACATGCATGTTTTGCTCGACGGTTTCCTTTGAAGTGGGATGCAGACTCCCCCCGCCCGGCATATAGAGGTATTGGCCTCCCACGCCCTCCACCTGGTGCACATGGTCGATGATTCCTACCTGCTCGCCATCTTCGGTCGGCTCCAGCAGCACTGCTCCAGCTCCATCGCCGAAGATGATGCACGTAGCACGATCCTTGTAATCGATCATCGACGAATTCACATCCGCGCCGATCACCAGCACCTTCTTATATTGACCGCTCTCGATGAACTTTGCGCCGGTAGTCAGCGAGAACAGGAACCCCGAGCACCCTGCGGAGATATCGAACCCCCAAGTATTTGGAATCCCCAGCTTATGCTGCACCAGGCACGCCGTCGACGGATACATCATGTCCGGAGTAACCGTTCCGACGATGATGCACTCCACTTCTTTCGCATCGATCCCACGATTTGCCAGGCAGATCTTCGCCGCTTCCACCGCAAGGTCACTCGCGGCAACGCCCTTATCGACCAAATGGCGCTCCCGGATGCCGGTTCGCTCCAGGATCCATTCGTTAGTGGTGTCCACCATCTTCTCGAGATCGAAGTTGGAAAGTACGCGAGGTGGAACGTAAGTACCCAGCGCCGTTATCTTGGCGCGACGCACGGATGTCAATTCAGTTCTCCGTCAATGAATGCGCAAATAAATACCAAGTTGAATTGTCGCCCATCGCCCTGGGAATGTCACTACGAGGGTATCCAGTTGCCTATCAACCGTTCCCAACGGCGATTCCCGGCTGTTGTGCAGCTTTCACACAATAAAGCCGGGCACCGGAGAACCCGCTGCACACGTACTAGCCTGCTACCGTTGCTTCCTTCCGGACCTGGCGGGATTCGCAGGATTACGTCGCGCGGGACCGATGCCCGACTCCTTCAATTCTAACAAAGGAAGTGGCTTCGTGCAGATCACGGCTTCCACAGCCGTGCACCATGTAGAATGCCGCTGTTGAAACTCATCGCACTCATCCTGCTCCTTTGCGTGCTGCCGCCACTGCAAGCGGAGGAGTGCGTAAAGAAAAACATGATCGTCGCTACCAGACTTCGAACACCCCTCGATGCTGCCGGATTTCCCGGGCAGGCGGGTTGGAACACGGCTGCCGATCCCGTAACTTTCTGCGCCGATTGGCAGGGTCGCAACCTCGATCCGCAGCGCCAAACGGAAGTCCGCATGTTGTGGTCCCCGGAAGCCCTCTATCTTCAGTTCCGCGCTAAGTATCGGACGCTCTACACCTACCCTGGTGGCCCGCAGCGTCGGGACGTACTGTGGGAGCGCGATGTTGCTGAGGTCTTTCTGCAAAACGATGCGCAGTCGGATCGGACCTACTCAGAGATTGAAACATCTCCGAATGGCGATTGGATCGACCTGGCAATCACCGCTGCCGGCCACTCCGATCTGCAGAGCGGCATGCATTCGCGAGTCACAGTGGACGAAGCGACGAAGGTCTGGACGGCCGAACTGGCGCTGCCGACGCGAGCGCTCGCGGCCAACTTTGATCCCAAGCGTTCATGGCGCGTGAACTTCTTCCGGGTCGAAGGGCCCGAGCCCAACCGCTTCTATTCCAGTTGGAAACCCACCAACACCGACCGCCCCAACTTCCACGTCCCCGAAGCCTTCGGCACCCTCAAGTTCGCGGATTAACACCTATCCTGAGCAACTAAATCCAAAGCTTCCCTGTCATCCTGAGCGAAGAACGCAAAGCGTTCGCAGTCGAAGGACCCCTATCGCCAAAATCGCTCTTTAGGTCCTGTCATGCTGAGCGGAGAATCCGCGTACCAATGCGGATTCGCAGCCGAAGCACCTTGCGTTTCGTAGCAGCAGCCACAAAACGCCTCACCGCTTTGTATCAGGGCACGACTTCAGTCGTGCAAGAAGACTCTAAAAGCCAGGGCTTCAGCCCCGCCCTAGATATGGCAGTGCGTCCGTCCCCGCTTCAACAAATACTGCTGGTGATACTCTTCCGCCCGATAGAACGGCTCCGCCTTCACAATCTGCGTCGCGATGGGCTTGGAAAACTTCCCGCTATTCGCCAGCGTTTCCTTCGACGCAATCGCCTCCCGCTCCTGCTCCGGAGAATGAAAGAAGATCGCCGACCGGTACTGCGTCCCCACATCCGGCCCCTGCCGGTTCATCTGCGTGGGATTATGATTCTCCCAGAAGATATTCAACAGCTGCCCATACGAAACCTTCGCCGCATCGTACGTGACTTCCACCGCCTCGGCATGTCCTGTCGTATCCGTGCAAACTTCGTGATAGGTGGGCTTCTCCGTCTTTCCGCCGGTGTACCCCACCTGCGTCTCCAGCACGCCCGGTGTCGTGCGAAACGTCTCTTCCACTCCCCAAAAACAACCCGCCGCAAACGTAGCTTTTTCCATGATTAATCACTCCATCCAGTAGAACGAATCAATGCCTTTATTAGATGGCTTCGCCACGCGAAAGGAATCATTGCTCCTACGGCAGCCCAATCTTCTTCACCAGTTCCGCAAACCGCGGATCCGACCGCAGCGACTGAAAGCGTGGCACGGTTTTCAGCCCGATTAAACTCCGGTCGTGCTCCCGGAAACCAATATCCAGCCACTTGAAAGCCGCGTCTTTGTCGCCGGCCTCTGCGTAAAACCCTGCAATCTCGCTTGCCAGCACTGCTTCTCCGTTCTGCCGCTGCTCCGTCAGTGTGATCGCAGCCTTGCGCATGGCTCCCTTCCAGCCGCCTTGGTGGAATCCCTGATCCATTGCGGTTGCTTGTGCTGCCAAGCTCTTCAAACCGGACAGTTCCGCGTACTTTTTCACCTCTGCAATCGACTCCGCATACATGTGCTTGCCTTCATAGGCTTGCGCCAGGCAATCGTGTACTCGCGAGAACCCAGGATTCTCCGCCGCCACCTTCTTGCAGAGTTCCAACCCTTGGTCGTACTGCTGCGTCCATACCCGGATCATCCCCACCTGCGAGCTGATGATCAGCGACGATGGATCCAGCGCATGCGCACGATCGATTTCGTTTCGCACTTCCTCCTCGCGTCCGCCAATCGTCGCGTAGTCTTCCGCATACCACTGGTGCGCCGTTGCGTCATTCGGATCGAGTTGGAATGCCTTCCGGAACTCCGCTTCACCGCCGGCAAAGTCCCAATCCTTCTCTACGTAATTCGCGCCCAACACCGCGTGCGCATGCGACAAGCTCGAATCCAATTCCAATGCCCTGCGCGCCGCCGCATTCGATTTTGAATACGATTCGTTCTGGTCCGCTCCATAGGCAGTCGCCGATCCCCACGCATCCGCCAATCCCAGGTAGGCCAACGCATAGTTCGGATCTTTCGCAATCGCCTCGTTGAAATATCCAACCGCCGCCTGGATATCCGGTAATCGCCTCTTCGCCCACGCGTACCGCCCCTTGAGATAAAGGTCGTACGCCTCCGGACTCGCCGTTCCCTGCCGCGTCACCTGCTGTTTGACCGTGCCACTCATGTCAGATCGCAGCTTCTGCGCCAGGTCGCCTACGATCTGCTGTTGCAGCGCGATCACATCCGAACGATTCCCCGAGTATTGCTGTCCCCATATCTCGGTGTTGTCGCGGACGTTGGTCAACTCCGCGCTCACCTGCACCGTGTTTCCCTGTGGCGTCACGCGTCCGCTGACGACAGCCATCACACCGAGTTCGCCGCCCACTTTCTGGATATCGACTTCTTTCCCCTTGTAGCGAAACACCGAGTTCCGCGACTTCACCTTCAAATCCGGCACGTGCGCCAAATTGTTGATCAGCGATTCCGTGATGCCGTCGCTCAGATAATCCGCATTTGCGTCGCCACCCACGTTCGCAAACGGTAGCACCGCGATCGAATCGATCTGCGCTGCACTCCTCAATTTCAAATACCACGCACCAGCAGCCGCCAGGGCGATCAGCACAACCGCCGCAATCAACCCAACCAGTTTCAGCCTCTTCGCTGTTGGCTCGACCACCGCTTGCGACACTGCCGTTCGTCCGGAATCGCTGTCCCGTTTTAACCGCTGCAGGTCCGTGCGCATCTCCGCCGCGCTCTGGTAGCGCAGGTTCCGATCTTTCTCCAGAGCCTTGTTGATGATCCTCTCGAGTTCCGGCGGCACATCGGGATTTAACCGCACCGCAGCCGTCGGCGCAGAATCCAGGATCGCTTTGAATATCAGCGGAGAACTCTCCCCACGGAATGGCAGCGCTCCCGTCGCCATCTCGTAGAGCACCGCGCCAAACGAAAACAAATCGGTGCGCGCGTCCAGCTCTTTTGCCCGTACCTGTTCCGGCGACATATACGCCACCGTCCCCAGCGTCGTGCCCGGACTAGTCA
>PLWX01000263.1 GCA_003151155.1 Acidobacteriaceae bacterium | reverse complement strand
TACGGACAAAAAGCAATCCCTTTTTCGATCGATCGCGAACAACGAGGGCAATCGCGTTTGGCCACGGGCGCATTCGAAGAGGGCGCGGTTTTCGGACCGGCCAATCTCTTCAGGTATCCGCGAACGAAAAAGAGCGTGACGCACCCTGCGATCAAGAATGTGAGAAAAGTTTCCATGGCCTTACTAAACGAATCCCAGGGAGATGGCCACACCAATATGCAAAATGGCGAGAACAGCAAACGCGTAACTGACTGGTCGATGCACTACATGCCACAGGTGAAAGACCTGCTGTGTTTTCGCCAGGTACGCAATGCGCATGGAAAGGGAGGCGCGGCGCTTCGCCGTTTCTATTGCCGACTCGATAGATGCATTGCCGGAAGAGCGAAAACCTCCGAGGGTGCGGATGCGGCCGCCGCCCTGCAATACTTTTGATCGCAATCTGGCGATATGGAAGCGACGGCTGAAGTCGACCTTCGACATGCTGACGATCGCCGCAAATGCAGACATCTCCCGCACCTGATCGGCTGTGGGGATGTTCAGTAGGGGCTTCAAATCGGTCGGACTGAAAATTCTCTCGTCCATGAGTTCTTGAGAAAGAGAAGATTCCATGTCTTCGAGAACTTTGAGGGAGATCTCCGCGGAGTTCAGAGTGCGTGGAATCTGAGCGTAGATGTAGCGCCCGCCAATACCGCTAAGCGCGACAGCCACCATCATCCAGAATGCCATTCCGGCAATTCCCTGAAATTTGAAAGAGGCGTGGAAGGCAATGATGAGGGGCGCGGTGCAACCGGCAACGATATGGAAATCCAGCCAGTTCTTGGTCGAGCCGCGCTTCGCGAGCCAAGGGATTTTCTTGCGCAGCGGGTAAAGAAAGATGATCAGAAAAAGGCTGAAGCCGAGCATGCCAAGGCCGATCCCAACTTGGCCGCTCGGCTTCAGGGAGGAATGCTTTAGTGAAAAGGGACGCTCGGCAAGGCTCATCCAGTAGTAGTCGAATCCATAGACGAGGATGGCAAGCACGACGATGCTAGCGGCCATGATCGCCACCGTAACAAGCGCACGATGCAGAGAGCTCTTGGGGCGAGCCACCAATTGTGCCGGAAATAAACTGAGTTCGCTCATTGGGTTCCTATGGCCTTTGCAGTGACGGTTTCCTGAGTGTCGACCAGGAACCGTTTGTATTCAGTAAAGTGGTGGACATTTTTCCAATGTTGCCGAAGGGTTTCCACTTCCACGGTTGCAAGCGTGGGGAAACGATAAGTCTGCGGCCAGTCCGGAAGCTTCACGGGCGCGTAATCAATTTCCGCGCGGAGACTTCGCAGTCCGACGTCGTGCATATCGTTACTCAAGTGCGCCTTGATGCGGGTAATCATTCCCGTGGCGGAATCGAACCACGCTTCGCCGGTGAGGTCGAGAGGATATTCCCGACCGCGCACGGACACCGCGGCTGGCGTCCGATTCCCAGGGATGTGGTCGAAACGAACCCGGCGATAAACGTGACCGTCGATTACCTCGTCACTCTCAGGCTCGAAACGAAAGCTGTTGCGATAGTACGGATGGAAGATGAGATAGAGCATGGAGAAACCGTTGCTGATGAGCATCGGCATGTTCTTACGCTCTTTGGGCTCACGTTTTGGAATGCGCGATTCATTGAGCAACAGTTCGTCTTCGCCGCCCTGTAGAAGCACAAAGTAGTCGTAGGTCCCGTTTTCGGAACGCTCAGAGTGTCCGTTCTTGTCGAGCTTGATCTGCTGCACCTGCTCGGTGCAACGAACGTCGGAAACGCGATCTAGATAGAGGCTCACCTCTTTCGCCGTTTTGTCGAGCAGCAGATCGAGCGGCTGCGGCTCCGCCGATGCGAGACGCGCCAGGAAGAGACAGGCCACCGATAGCAAAATCCATAAGACAAATTTCTTCATGGCTTCATCTCCGCCTTTCTGCGATCACGATTGTCGAAGCGATATCCGAATGTGAGATAGAACTGGCGATAGCTCTGCACTGAGCCGCGCTGGACGGTGAATCCGTTGTCGAGGAAATACTTGGATCCAAGGTTCAGCTCGAGCATGGAATTCAGGAAGTTCGTTCCATTGTCGCGGGTCAGAGAGGAGTTGAAGGATTGCTTACCGGCCTGGAGTTCGAGCCGCATCGCCTCGCCAATACTCCTCGAGACCGAGAAAGAACGATAAGATCCTTGCGCAAAGGCGCTGTTGAAACGTGAATAGCGCGCATCGAGTCGAAGTCCTGTATGCCATAGCTGCCCCAGGGTCACGCCGAACATTTTGTTCCATGAACTGGTTGTGTCGCGCGAACTGTTACTGCGCCCGACTTCCGTATAGAAGCTCAAATGCCGCGGGCCTTCCACACGAACTCCGGCGCTCAGGCCTTGGAAGAGATACTTGTCGAGCAAACCCGTGCCCAACAAGAGCGGGTCATACGTGGGTACATCGCGAAAGTAGTTGTAGTTGACATCGAAGCCGACGCGGCGGTTGGCCTGCACCCGCATGGAAACGAATGCCTGGCCGAGTCCGGCGCTGACCGCAGTCACGGGAGGAATGGTACGGGGCCGGTCGAACTTAAAGGCGTCGTATACAGAGAAAAACTGCTTGTAGGAAATTGTGTTTTCGGCAA
>PLWX01000075.1 GCA_003151155.1 Acidobacteriaceae bacterium | reverse complement strand
ATTGTCGCCGGATTTCTAGTGACGATGACTGCCGCAGCACAAACGTCGAAAGCCAAAGTCGATCCGCAAGGCCACGAATGGTGGCAGCATGCCGTGTTTTACGAACTCTATCCCCGCAGTTTTGCCGATAGCAACGGCGATGGAATTGGCGACCTCAACGGCATCGCTTCCAAAATCCCTTATCTCAAAGATCTGGGCGTCGATGCGATATGGATCGCACCATGCTTTCCCTCACCGCAGGTGGATTTTGGCTACGACGTNNCGACTCCGCATCTTCGAAAGACTCGAAATATCGCGACTGGTATATCTGGCGCGACGGCAAAGGAGCGAACCAGCCGCCGAATAATTGGCTCTCGACCTTCGGCCACTCGGCATGGAAATTCGATCCGAAGACCAACCAGTGGTATTACCACTATTTTTACACGGAGCAGCCTGACTTGAACTGGCGCAATCCGGCGGTCAAGGACGCAATGTTTGACGTGACGCGCTGGTGGTATAAGCGTGGGGTTGCGGGCTTCCGGCTCGACGCCGTCGATACGCTCTATGAAGATCCGAACCTGACAGACAATCCGGTGCAGCCGGGCAAGAACAAGTACGGCGATCCGAATATGGAGCCGGTGAATAACAACAAATTTCCCGAGGTTCACACCACGCTACAGGAGCTTCGAAAGGTAGCCGACGACTATAACGCGGTGCTGATCGGCGAGACATGGACGAAAAACATCGATGAGCTGAAGCAATATTACGGCGGCAGTCAGCGCGAGCTGCAAATGCCGATGGACTTCATGTTCACCAAGGTCAATCCGCTTTCAGCCTCCGAGTTCCGCAGGCAGGTTGCGGCCGTAGATAAGGCTGGCGGATGGCCGGTCTTCGTCATTAGTAATCACGACATCGTGCGCGCGGCCTCGCGATGGGGCGACGGCAAGCACAATGCTCAGATCAACAAGATGATGGCGGCCTTCTATCTCACTCTTCGTGGCACGCCCATTATGTATTACGGCGAAGAGCTTGGAATGGAGAATCACGATCCTACTCGCGTAGAAGACGTGAAGGATCCAATCGGTGTGACCGGGTGGCCGCAAGAGAAGGGAAGAGACGGCGAGCGCACGCCGATGCAATGGAATGGCGAGAAGAACGCGGGCTTCACAACCGGGAACAGTCCATGGCTGCCGGTGACGCCTGCTTACAAAACGCAGAACGTTGAAAGCGAATCGAAAGATCCTGACTCAGTTTTATCGTTCTACAAGCAGGTGCTTGCGTTGCGGCACAAGAACGAGCAACTACTGGAAGGCAGCTATGTTTCGATCACTGACGATCCGAATGTAATCGCTTATCTCAGGCCGTACCAAGATCAAGCAGTGCTGGTGGTGTTGAACATGTCGGCTTCGCAACTGAAGATCAAACTCGATCTCGCGAAACAAGGGTTCGGTGCGGAAGCAAAAACCCTTGTGACCTCGATGAAGAAGGTTCCTGCGCAGGCGAGCGCCTCGGAAATGACGCTCGAACCTTATGGGGCTTACATTGGCGAATTGACGAAGGCGGTAAAGTAGTTTCTTTTACGCAAGAAAAATGCGGCGCTTGTGCCGCATTTGTTTTTTACCGTGCTATTTCGCTGCCGCCTTCGCGTTCGCCCATCCAAGCTCATACGCAAATTGAAGGACGGAGGCGTTCGTCCAGCCGAAGCCGACGACGTTTTCCCGATAGCCAGCCTTTGCTTCAAAGTTGCTCGAACTTTCGACCACGTCGTACTTTTCGCGGATGGTCTGGTCTTTTGCGAAGCTCCGCGCGATGTTCGCGATCCAATCCGCAGATACACGATCGGCTTCGGTCTTGTAATTATTGCGCCGCATGCCTTCCACCGCGATCATCATCGTGGGACCCCACCCATACGGCAGATCCCACTGCACGCCCGTGGCGTAGGGGCTCAGCGCCAATCCGCCAGGATGCTCGAAAATATCGAGGTGCGACATGACCATCTTCGCCTGCTCTGGGGACGCCAGGCCTACCCACATTGGATAGAACGTGCTCATGTAGTCATACGTCGAGCGCTTCGAGGTCGTGAAGTCCCAGTCGAAATATCGACCTCGCTGCGGATCCCACAAGAACTTATTCACTAGATCCTTACGTTTGGCCGCACGACCGGCCCACGTTTGCGCCTGCCCGTTTTTCAGGATCTGGCTGATTTTCTCCATATCGGTTTCAGCTTTATAGAGAAGACTATTCAGGCAAACCGCAGCGAAACGATGGGTCTTTCCACTGAAATCGCCGAAGCGGAATGAAATGTCAAATCCGGATTCGCGCATCGCGCGATCTCCCTTGTAGTAGTCCGCGGTGTACTGCTGCTTGGGGACGTTCTCGCAACTTGGTTTTCCCGACGGATATTCCTCACAAACTTGAAGCGCGAACTCCGGACCAATTTGTGGCATCTTCGCTTTGCCTGGCTCGGCGAGATAGTCGGCGCGTTCGTTCGATGCCTGCAGGTAGCGGAAGACGTCGCGGTAGTAGGAATCGTGGGCCTCGGCGATCTCGGGAACGGGGCCGTTGCCGAAATCGTAGTAACGTGAGAGTCCTGTATCGCCCGCGAGTTTGTCGCCTGTCGTCCACATCTTGTAATCGCGTTCGACGTACGGATAGGCCTTCTTCAGGAAAGCTTCTTTGTCTGCCGCATTAGGGTCGGCATCGTACACGGCGAGCACCATGGAACTCAGAAACGGGGGCTGCGAGCGGGTAAGGAAGTAGGTTCGGTTGGCGTTTAGAATTCCGCCGTAGTTGTCGATTTCGAAAAAGAAATTCTCGACCATGCCGCGTGCCAGGTCATAGCGGCCATCGCGGAGCAATCCGACAATGATGAAGTAACTATCCCAGCCATACATTTCATTGAGGAAGCCGCCCGGCACGACATAGGGATTGGGCAAAAATAGCGCGCCTTGCGCGAAGCTGTTGCTGTAGTCGAAATTGCCGATTGAACTGATCTTGCTGGGCAGGTGCTTCAGGCCGACCTTGCAGCGGCTGACCAGTTCCTTAACCGCGTCTGACTCCGGATAATCGGCAGGGAGATAGAGCACGGAATGTTCCGGCGCCCGCTTGTCGATTACCGTGTCGCATGTCTGCATCGAACGGGTGAGAACATCCCAGCCGTGATGGATGTAGTCGAGAACCTGCGGCATGTTTTCGGGCCGCTGCGCGAACGAACCAGACGAAGTTATGATCCAGAGACAAGCGGCAATAAGTACATTTCTAGTCAATCGCATGAGCGCCTAGCATACCTCGAAACGGAAGATCGAAAACCGCTGCGAGATTAGCGCGCGACGCGCGGTCTACGCAATCGAAAACCGTCACAAAAGTGTGATGCCCGGATGGTCGGCTCAACTATGTACGCAAGGATTGCGAGGGACCAACTTCACTTATCTGTCCGTGCTTGACTTGACGACGGTGAGGAATTCCTGTATCAACTCTAGATGATCTTGATGTGCCAGATGTGTCGAATGATGGCCTGCATGCTTTGTTGTTGCGGGATGACACCTACTGGCGCAAGGGAGATCGTGGTATAGCACTAGCTTAACCAAGATCAGTTTCTGAAACCCACCCGCCAGATACCGATGGCGGGTGGGTTTTTCTTTTGGGTGAAAAATGAGCGAAGTACAAGAGTCAAAAGTACAGAGGATCGAACGCCTCAAGCGCGAAAAGAACGCGTGGGAGCGTATCGACGAGATCCGTCAGTTCGCTCGTGATGGGTTCGACTCCATTCCGCCGGAGTGGTTGGGCACGTACTTCCGCTCGTGGGGTGTCTACACCCAGGGCGATGGCGTGGGCGCGATCGGCGGAAAAGGCGGCGAAGGCAAGGCCACACCGTTCTTCATGATTCGCATCCGTATCCCCAACGGCATTCTCAGCAGCGCACAACTCCGAGTGATCGCCGATGTTTCGCAACGATACGCTCGCGGACTCGCGGACATTACGGTGCGACAGAATGTCCAACTGCACTGGGTCAAGATCGAAGATCTGCCCGATCTTCTGGCTGCTCTTGAAAATGCTGGTTTGACGACGCTGGGTGCGTGCGGCGACGTAACGCGCAACATCACCGGATGCCCTCTCGCAGGCGTCGATGGCGGCGAGATCTTCGATGCATCGCCGGTGGCGCTCGCATTGAACCGGATGTTCGTAGGCAATGCCGAGTTCTACAACCTGCCGCGAAAATTCAAAATTTCCATCACGGGATGCCGCCAATGGTGCACCTATCCGGAAATCAACGACGTCGGGCTGACAGCTGTTCTCCGGAAACGTTCCGCTGGAATTGAGAAAGGCTTCTCGCTTCGAGTAGGAGGAGGCCTATCAACCCCACCCCACCTTGGCATCCGGCTGAATGCCTTCGTTCCATACGATAAGGCCGTGATCGCTGCGCGCACGATCGCCGAAATTTTCCGCGATGCTGACGTGCTTCGCCATAGCCGCGAAAATGCGCGACTGAAGTTCCTGTTCCTCAAGCATGGATGGAACGCCGACACCATGCTTGACGAACTGCACCATCGACTGGGGTTCAAGTTTGACCCCGCGGAGCCGGAAGATCTGGCTGGCGATGGTTTCCGCGATCACGTTGGGATTCATCCCCAACGCCAGCCCGGGTATAGCTACGTCGGCGCTTCAGTTCTGCGGGGACGAACCAACGCGCAGCAACTGCATGCCGCTGCCGATCTCGCCGATCGTTTCTCGGGTGGAGAAGTTCGCACCACGACGATGCAGAACCTGATCTTCATCAACGTTCCAAACCAAAGGACCGGCCAACTCGCCGTTGAATTACAGGCGATCGGGTTGAACGTCGAGCCCAGTGTTTTCTGGCGTGGCGCGGTCGCGTGCACCGGCACGGAATTCTGCAAGCTGGCGATTACGGAAACGAAATCTTTCACCCGTTGGGTGGTCGAAGAACTCGAGGGCTTGGTGCCGCAATTCAACGAGCCTCTTCGAATGAACGTCACCGGCTGCCCAAATAGTTGCGGACAGCACTGGATCTCGGATCTAGGTTTGGAGGGCAAGAAACTCAAAGTCAACGGAGTGATGCAGGACGCATATTACTTTTGCGTTGGCGGTTCGGTAGGCCGCGACCAGGCGATCGCTCGCCCTGTGGGCTACCGTTGCCTCGCGAGCGAAGTGCCGCATGCGATCTCGCGATTGCTCACCGATTACCTCGCTCTGAAAGACCCGGAAGAAAATCTGCGTGGTTTTCTCAACCGGCATAGCAGCGACGACATCCGAAGTTTTCTTGCGGGGACTCCAGTTGCTGGTGTGCCTCGCGATGTCGCGGCGGCGCCCGCCCCGCATGGAATCGAGGGCTGACCGATGGCTGCTCTCTTTCCCGCATTCCTAAAACTCCAAGGGCGTACCTGCCTGCTTGTGGGTGCGGGTGCGATCGCAGAGCAGAAACTCGGAGGACTGCTTGAGGCCGGAGCGTCCGTGCTTATAGTCGCTCCGCATGCGTCGTCCATGGTCGTTGAACATGCACGTACAGGACTTCTGCAATGGCGGCAACGCGAATTTATCGCGGCGGATTTAGACGGAGCCACTCTTGTGATTGCGGCAACCGGCAATCCGCAAGTGAATGAGGATGTCTTTCGAGAGGCCGAACAGCGAGGCATCCTGTGCAACGCTGTTGATGAGCCGGAACGCTGCCACTTTTATTATCCGGCGGTTGTCCGGCGTGGAGACCTGCAGATCGCGATTTCTACGAATGGCAAGAGCCCGGCACTCGCACAACGACTGCGCGTCGAGTTGGAAGCGCTTTTCGATAGTACGTACGCGGATTGGCTCCAGTGGCTCGGGCAGGTGCGCGATCTTTATTTCCGCACGCACGTAGCGCGCGAGCAGCGCGTGCGAACATTGCACCAGATCGCCTCGCGACCGGTTTTCGAGCGCTTCCGCAACTCGCGACGGTCAGCAACGAGCGAGGTGCCTCATGGGTAAAGTCTTCCTCGTGGGCGCTGGCCCAGGCGATCCCGAATTGCTCACCGTGAAAGCGGTGCGACTTCTAAATGCGGCCGATGTCGTTTTACACGATGCCCTGGTTTCGCCTGCCATTCTCGACATTGTTCGAAAACAGGCGACAGTCATTGATATCGGCAAGCGTTGTGGCCGAAAATTGCTCACCCAGGACGAGATCAATTCGTTGCTGGTGCAGCATGCACGATCGTCGGATGTCGTTATTCGTCTGAAAGGCGGCGATCCGTCGGTGTTCGGAAGGTCTGGCGAAGAAATTGCAACCCTTACCGCCGCGGATGTCGAGTTCGAAATTGTTCCCGGTATTACCACTGCGCTGGCAGCTGCGGCGTCCGCAAAGATCTCTCTCACCGACCGGCGATTCGCCTCAAGTCTCACGCTGATGACGGCGCATCGCGGAAGTGGCGAACATGCGGTGGAATGGAATCGCCTGGTGAATTCAGGTTCCACGATTGCGATCTATATGCCGGGAAGTGATTACCGCGAGCTTAGCATCCAGTTGCGTTCTGCTGGACTGGCGGCGGATACGCCCTGCGTCGTGGTATCCAACGCCGCGCTTCCGCAGGAACAGAAGCTCTATACCTCTCTGGAGCGGCTTCCCCAAAGCGCTGCATTACCTGCGGCGGCGTTTCTTATTGTAGGCCGCTGCGCGAGTGCGATTGAGAAAGTTGAGATCGACTCGTGTGGGTTGTACCCAGGAACTGGTTCCCAAACTTTTCTCGATCGAAACAAGGAGATTGCCTGATGTCTGAATCACGTGCGCCCGGATCCCCAAAAACATTTCGCCTCTCGCTCGACGCGTGGGCCGTAGCCGCAGCCTTCGTGCTTGCGTTGCTGGTTCGCTCCGGAGTCTTAAAACACGTTCCCTGGTAAAGCACTAAGGAGAATTTGAGTGTCCAGTTCAATCGCGCTTCCTAACGTTGCAGTTCAGAATCCGCTCAGCCGGATTCTCCGTCTTGTACCCGGAGTGGCGCTTCTCGCCGCTATCGGTTTTGCCGGCAAGGTGCTCGAGCAATCAATCAACCGATACGTCAAAGCCCATCACATCGTATTTCCGAACATCGAATACGTGCTGTGGGCGATCGTGATCGGATTATTGATCGCAAACACTCTCGAGATTCCCAAACTCTTCGAGCCGGGCATTGCGACCTATGAGTTCTGGCTCAAGGCCGGCATTGTTCTGCTCGGGGCGCGTTTTGTCGTCGGCGACGTTGCAAAGTTGGGTGGCATTAGTCTGGGGCTCGTCGTGGTTGAAATCGCCGGCTCACTTGCGCTCATGACATTGCTTGGACGTATTTTCAAACTCAAGCCGAAACTTACGAATCTGCTGGCCGTGGGCTCGGCCGTCTGCGGAGTGTCGGCAATCATCGCCACCAAGGGTGCGATTGATGCCGACGACGAAGATTCCTCGTTTGCGATTGCTGCGATCCTCGCACTCGGCGCAATCTCGCTGGTGGCGTTCCCGCTCATCGGCCACTGGCTGCACCTGAGCGATAACGCTTACGGGTTGTGGACGGGACTGGCCGTCGATAACACTGCCGAAGCCAGCGCTGCCGGAGCTCTCTATTCCGACGCTGCCGGGAAATTGGCCATCCTCGCGAAAACCTGCCGTAACGCGATGATCGGCTTCGTGGTGCTGGCCTATGCCATCCATTGGGCGAAGCGCGGTCAAGCGGAAACAGTGGTGAATAAGGGCCGCTTTCTTTGGGAGAAATTTCCCAAATTTGTGCTCGGTTTTCTCGTGATCTCGGTCCTCGTAAGTGTGCACGTGTTTACCAAGGACCAGATCTCCAACCTTGCCAATCTCTCGCGCTGGGCGTTTCTGTTGACGTTTGCCGGGGTTGGTCTCAGGACAAATTTCCGCCAAATGTCGAAGCAGGGACTACGACCATTCGCGGTTGGCGCCCTCGGCGAGATTCTTATCGCCGTGCTCACCCTCGGATTGGTGGTCGGCGCGAATTACGTTTGGAAACTATAGGCCGAATTGCCGCTGAGGCTACCCGATGCGGTTCCTCGCCGACTTCGATGTTCCGGCCCGCCTGATGACGGTATATACTGCATGAACATTGGTCTGTGCTGGGTTGCACGGAGTGGGTGCCCCAAAGTTTTCATGCAGAATTGACAACTAAGCCGCGGGGTTTTCGGGCCCCTTCCCGTGGCTTGTGGGCGTCCCGGCACGGCGACGAGGGCCACAGAGTCATGGCAGCAGACCCAACGGGATCGGGGCGCAAGCCAGCCAACGGTCCCGCAGTCTCGAGCGGCGATAGCTCCTTCCCGGCGCAGCCTACGCCAGTGCCGCCCTCTGCCGATTCTCCGCCCGGATCCTACGACCTCACCTTGGTACCTACACCAACCCCGACCCCGACCGACGTAACTATTGCTGGACCCATGTCGCGCGAAAGGCGCGTCCTCGCTTCCATTGGCAGTGTCGTCATCGAAATCGGCACGGTTCTCGGTGGCCGCTACGAAATCAAGAAATTGCTGGGAATGGGTGGAATGGGTGCCGTTTATCTGGCACAGGATCGGGAACTTGATCGTCCTGTAGGGTTGAAGGTAATCCGTCCCGACCTCGCCTCGAATCCCGAGATTCTTGCCCGTTTCAAGCGCGAACTGATCCTGGCCCGTCAAATCACTCACCGCAACATCATCCGCATCTTCGACCTGAACGAAGCGGACGGAATGAAGTTCATCACCATGGAGTACATCGACGGAGAAGATTTGCGCGGCATTTTCATGCGCGAAAACAAACTCGCTCCCGAGGGGGCGGTGGACATCATCCTGCAGGTTTGCCAGGGACTGGCAGCGGCGCACGCAGAGAACGTGATTCATCGTGACCTGAAGCCGAGCAACATCATGCGTGACGCCTCGGGCCGCGTAGTGGTGATGGATTTCGGCCTCGCTCGCACGATGCAGAGCGATGGCATGACGCAGACCGGCCTGATGATCGGCACGATGGAATATATGTCGCCCGAACAGGCGATGGGCGTCGAATTGGACGCTCGTTCCGATCTCTTTGCGTTGGGGTTGATCTTCTACGAAGCGCTGAGTGGCGACATCCCGTTCAAGGCCGACAGTGCCATCGCCAGCCTGGTGAAGCGTACGGTGGAAAACGCAAAGCCATTGCGTGATCGCGATGCCACGATCCCAGAAGGATTGAGCAGCATCGTCAGCAAATGCCTGGAGCGCGAGCCGGCAAACCGGTATGCCTCGGCGGAACAACTGGCGGAAGATCTTCAGGCGTGGCGTAAGAATGGCCCTCCGACTCACGCTCTCGGCGGAGTGAGCGTAGTCCGTCCGACACCCACGCTGCCAATTTCGACGACTAACCCTCTCTCAACCACCCTCCCCAAGAGGGTTTCCTACAAGGTGGTTGCGGCTGCTCTGATCGGTGTGATCGTTGCAGGTGGGGCCGTTGCAGGATGGAAACTGTTCGGTACCAGCACAGTCGCCAAGCATGCGCCCGTTAGCGTCCTGGTGGCCGACTTTGAAAACCATACGGGCGATCCGGTCTTCGATGGCACCCTCGAGCCGATGTTCAATACCGCTCTGGAAGGTGCAAGCTTTGTGAACGCATTCAATCGCGGGGAGGCGCGCAAACTCGCGAGTCAGCTACCAAATCACGCTGACAACAAAATTGACGAACAGACGGCACGTTTGATTGCGGCCAGCGAATCGATCGGTGCTGTGGTCACCGGCTCTCTGAGCCGCCGTGGGGATGTTTACAAAATATCCATAGAAGCAATGAATGGACTTAGCGGGAGTTCCATAGCAAGCGCCGAGACAACGGTAGCGACCAAAGACGAAGTCACGCTTGCGATTCCGAAACTTGCCGCCCCGATTCGTAAGGCGCTCGGTGATACCACACCTGAGTCGGTGCAACTCGCCGAGAGCCAGGGAAGCTTCAAGGTGGCTTCGCTCGAAGCCGCTCATCAGTACGGTATTGGAATGGAGCAACAAATCGCCGGCAAATTAGGCGACGCATCGCAGTCATTCACAAAAGCCGTTGAACTCGACCCCGATTTCGGCCGCGCGTATTCCGGATTGGCCGCTAGCATGCGAAATCTAGGTCGTGATGAAGAAGCCCAGAACGATTTTAAGAAGGCCCTCGAACACGTAGACCGCATGACGGAGAGGGAACGTTTTCGAACGCGGGGTGCGTACTATGCGTTCATCGGAAATTATCCGAAGTGCATCGAGGAATACAGCGCGCTGGTCGCGCAGTATCCAGCCGACAACATTGGCCATAGCAACCTTGGCGCATGTTACTTGCATATGCGAAACATGCCCAAGGCATTGGAAGAGCCTCGCAGACCAATACCGCCGACTACGTAATCGCCGGTCACGAAGTAATTCTTGAAGAACTTCAGCGTGTCGCGTTCAGCGCTCCCTTGCTCATGTTCCTGTTTCTCTACAGCGTTACCGGCATTCCCGCCACTGAAGCACAGTCCCTGCGTTCGAAGGGTGAAGCGTATGCGCGCTACCAGCGCACCACCAGCGCCTTTGTGCCGTGGTTCAAGAAAGATTCCGATGCGGCTTAAGGAGGAGTTATGAGTACAGTAGCTCCCGTGCAGCACACCTCGCCCGGGCTTGATGCGACGGCGGTCAACTGGTCAACCGCATGGCTCGAGCGCGACCTGTTGCCAGACTGGCTGGTCCGCGTGGGAATCCGCCGCCTGCTCGCCGCGCGCCTTCGTGAAGAGTCAACCGGTGGCGTGGAAGCGCAACAGGAACGCTTACGTGCGCTGATCGCAGATCTCAAGCGCAGCCCAATCGCCCTCGCAACCGCATCCGCCAATGATCAGCATTACGAAGTCCCGTCGCGTTTCTTCGAACTCGTCCTCGGAAAATACCTGAAGTACAGCTCCGGTCTATGGGACGCGGATTGCCACGCCCTCGACGATGCCGAACGAGCCATGCTCTCCCTGACTGTTCTCCGTGCCCAGATCGGCGATGGTCATAACATCCTCGAACTTGGTTGTGGATGGGGATCGCTCACCCTCTTCATGGCGGAGCGCTTCCCCAACAGCCGTATCACCGTGGTATCCAATTCCAGTTCCCAGCGAGAGTTCATTCAGCGCAAGCTCCAGCAGCGCAACCTGACGAACGTCACCGTCGTCACCGCCGACATCAATGTCTTTCAACCGCAAGAGCGCTTCGACCGCATTGTCTCGGTTGAGATGTTCGAGCACATGCGCAATCATGAGTTGCTGCTCAGCCGTATCGCGAGTTGGATGCGTCCCGAGGCATTGCTCTTCGTCCACATCTTCACCCATCGCACTTTCGCTTATCCTTTCGAGGCTCGCGACGCGAGTGACTGGATGGCGTAACATTTCTTTACCGGCGGAATCATGCCCAGCGACAACCTCCTGCTCAACTTTAAGAATCATCTCCAGCTTGCAGATCATGGCTGCATTCTGGAACCCACTATCAAAAGACCGCTCGGGCATGGCTCGATAATCTGGACGCCCATCGCGACGAGGTGCTCGCGCTTTTCCGTGACACCTATGCCGCCGGGCGCCCCGCAAAGGAACAGCATGCGATTGCAACCCGCTGGCTGGTTCGCCGGCGTGTTTTCTTCATGGCGTGCGAAGAATTATGGGGATCTGAAAACGGTCAGCAGTGGGGAGTCTCGCACTATTTGTTTCGAACTCCGGCCAGTCATTGATTGCTCTTGGTAGATTAGGCGCGAGTCGTGAGCGCCGCAAAGCCGAATTCTCAAAAAACAGTCAGGGCTGTGGAGTGGCTGAACTTCTTTCTTGCGGACGTGCAAACCGGGCTCGGTCCCTTCCTCGCAGCCTATCTTGCGGCAAGCGGATGGTCCGCCGGACGAGTCGGCTATGCTTTAACCTTCGGCGGTCTTGTCACGGTCGCCACCCAAACCCCTGCCGGCGCATTCGTCGACGCCACCCACCGCAAGCGATCTTTGATTGCCGCAGCGCTGGGTATCCTCTGTGTTGGCGCCGTCTTCCTGGTCGGACGGCTCAGCACATTCTCGGTATATGTGGCGCAACTCTTGATCGGCACGTCCGCCGCCTTCCTCGCGCCCACGCTCGCTGCCATCACCCTCGGAATCGTCGGCACGAAGCTATTCGACAAGCAATTTGGCCGCAACCAGGCCTTTAATTCCGCTGGCAATGTTTGCGCCGCGCTCCTCATCGCGTGGATCGCCCACCGCTTCGGCTATCCTGCGATCTTCGTAGTCGCCGCACTTCTCTGCATTCCGGCGCTGGTTTCTCTTCTCTGCATCGACGCCGCACAAATCGACTATTCGCGGTCCCGTGACGGGAAGGAAGACCCTTCCGCGAAGGCCGAAGGTTTGCGCGCATTGCTCTCGGACCGCAGATTGCTCGGCTTCCTCGTTGCAGCATTCCTGTTCCACCTCGCAAATGCCGCGATGCTACCGCAGTTGGGCGAATTGCTCAGCAGAAACAATCTCAAATCTGCAGCCACCTTCATGTCGGCGTCGATCGTGGTGACGCAAGTTGTTATTACGTTCTCTGCGGCGTTTATTGGACGCCGCAGCCACCGTGGACGAAAGCCATTGCTGCTGATCGGCTTCGGCGTCCTGCCCGTTCGCGCCGTGCTCTACACGCTTACTCACGCTGCGTCCGTGTTGCTCGCGATCCAAATCCTCGACGGTGTAGCCAACGCCATTTTTGTCGTTGTCTCTGTCCTTGTGATTGCCGATCTCACCCGCGGCACCGGTCGCTTCAATCTCGCTTCCGGTGCCTTGGCTACTATGGTCGGCGTCGGTGCCGCGCTCAGTACAACCGTCGGCGGTCAGCTCATCCAGTACTCAGGATTCAGTACGTCCTTCTTGGGCCTGGGAGTCATAGCTATGATCGCCTTCGCGATTCTCTGGATCGCAGTTCCGGAAACTCTCGGCAAGGAACGCAGTCCAATGCCGAAGAACGACACCCCGTCTCCCGAATTGGAAAGCCTTGCGTGACGATCGTTTCGCGCTCACTGAGCCACCTTATCGCCTCTCTCACACCCCCTAGTGACGCCGCTCACCGTCAGATTGTTCACTCCCATCCATACTCGTCGCTGGGCTAAAGATGTTGTTTTGCGGGAGTTATGCAAGTAGCAGCATATCCGGCTTGTGGCTTCCCCGAGCGGTCGTCAGCGCGCCGGTCGCTGCTCTCAGCCGGCGGAAAACTTCAACTCCCACAAATGCTCTGAACCTGCATCCAAGGCCATCCCATTCGAGAATGATCGCGCGTCGGGAGAGATTGGTATGAAGAGTAAGACAGTAACCGAAGAAGCGGTAAAACTCAGCGCTGAACGGATCGCCCATCTGGAAGATCTCGTCAATCAAGCAAGAACCGCTGCCGCGGTGTTCACGCAATTTACCCAGGAAGATGTCGATCGCATCGTTAAGCCAATGGTCGTCACCGGCATGGAACATGCCCAGCATCTCGCACAGATGGCGATCGAAGAAACCATGCTCGGCGTTCTCGAAGACAAGGTCATCAAGAACATGGTGGCCACGGAATTTGTCTACAATTACGTAAAAGACAAGCGCACGGTCGGCGTGATCCGTGAAATCCCGGAGCGCCGCCTCGCCGAAATCGCTGAACCAATCGGCGTCATCTTCTCGCTCATACCTGTAACCAATCCCACGTCGACAGTTCTCTTCAAATGCATCATGGCGATCAAGACTCGCAACGCTGTCATTTTTAGTCCGCATCCGCGGGCTTGGCGATGTTGTCAGGAAGCCGTGAAGATCATGTACCAGGCAGCCGTGAAACACGGTGCGCCGGAAGGCGTCTTCTCCTGCCTCGACTCGCACACCCTTGACGACAACGATTACCTGATGCACCACAAAGACGTCGCTCTCATCGACGCCACCGGCGGTCCCGGCGCGGTCAAGGCTGCCTACAGTTCTGGTAAGCCTGCCCTCGGCGTTGGCGCGGGCAATACGCCGGTCTATTTGGAAAAGACAGCCGACCTGAACATGGCCGTCGTCGACATCATTACCTCCAAGACCTTCGACAACGGCACCATCTGCGCCTCCGAACAGACTGTAGTCATCGACAACGAGATCTACGACACCGTCATAAAAAAGTTTGCGGACTTGGGCGCGCACATCTGCAATGAACAGGAAACGGAGCTCTTAGGGCGGACCGTCATCGATCCCGCAACCGGCTTCATGCAACCCATGGCCGTCGGTCAGAAGGCCGCCGACATCGCCCGTGCTGTCGGTCTTTCCGTTGCGCCCAACACCAAGTTGTTGATTGCACCGATTACCGGCGTTGGCCGCGAACATCCGCTCTCCGTAGAAAAACTCTTTCCGGTGCTCGCGGTTTATCGCGCGAAGTCCACGGACGAAGCACTCAAAGTCTGTTACGACGTCAATCAGGCCGGAGGCGTAGGACACACCGCTGTCATTTTCTCGCGCAACGACGACATCATTCGAAAATTTGGCGAGGTCATTAACGCAGGACGCCTCATCGTCAATTCTCCCGGATCCATCGGAGCTCTGGGCGGCGTGTACAACGACATGGTGCCAACGTTCTCCTTCGGATGTGGCACCGGCGGCGGCAACAGCACCATGGACAACGTGAACGTCTATCACTACCTCAACATCAAACGTCTTGCGCGAAGGACGCCCCCTCATATGTGGTTCCGTATTCCGAACCAGATCTATTTCAATCCCAACTCCGTCGAGAATCTGACTCAGTTCCCGACGCGGTCCACCATCATCGTTACCAACCCACCTCTCGAGCAGATGGGCCTCGTTGAAGTTGTTCGGCGCTACTTGCCGGCAGAAACCCGCGTTCACATCCAGGTGATCCCCGATTGTGAGCCTGAACTAAAAACCGTGATGGAAGGTGTGGAAGCGCTCAACTTCTATAAAGCCGATCAGATCATCGCGCTCGGTGGTGGCTCGGTGATGGATGCCGCGAAGATGATGAAACTGAAGTACGAGTCGCCCAGCGCCGACTTCGATGAACTGGGCTCGCCATTCTTAGACTTGCGCAAACGTGTAATCCAATTCCCGACTGAAAAGAAACATCACGCTCGCCTCATCGCCATCCCCACCACCAGCGGTACCGGCAGCGAAGTTACTCCGTTCGCTGTGCTGTTCGATAAGGCCCGCGGTCGCAAGGTGACTCTGGCTGACTACTCTCTGAGCCCTGATGTCGCAATCGTCGATCCGCAGTTCGTGATGTCGATGCCCCGCGGTCTCACCGCCGACACCGGCATCGACTGCCTCACCCACGCCCTCGAAGCTGGCGTCTCGAATTACGCGTCGCCCTACACGGACTCGAACGCAATGCAGGCCATTCGCCTCGCCTACAAGTACTTGCCCATCGCCTACGAGCATCCGCACGATGAAGAAGCCCGCAACATGATGCACAATGCCGCTTGCATTGCGGCGATTGCATTCTCCAATGCTTCGGTCGGACTGAATCATGCACTGGCACATGCCTTCGGCGCGCGCTTCGGAGTCGCACACGGAAAGGCCAACGCTCTGATGCTTCCGCACGTGATCGCATATAACGCAGCGGTTCCCGCAAAATTTATGCCGTCGCCCAACCAGCAGGGATACGTCGCGCACAAGAAATACGCGATGATCGCCGACCTTCTTGGCTTGAGCGGTCATACCGTCGAAGAAAAAGTCGAAAGCCTGGTCGGGGCGATAGAGCAACTGCTCGATCGTTTGGAGATCCCGCGTTCCATCGCTGCCATGGGCATAGCGAGGGAAGAGTTCGAGCGTGCGATCCCGGATCTCGTCAAGCTTGCCTTCGAAGATCCCTCTTGGCTCTCTAACCCGCGCATGCCTCTGATGAGCGAATTGAAGGACTTGTTCTGGGCCGCTTATGAAGGGCGAAGCGTGGCCATCGCGGTTGGTTCCGCGCACTAAAAATCTTCTGAAGGACGGTCTGCTATGGCGATGATGGCTACAACACTGACAGTGGACGACAGGTGGGTCGTGCAAGGCCTCGAAGAGGCTCGTGAGAAGCTGGAGTTAGCCGAGGGCGAACTCGTCCTGGATCTCTCCTCGGTTACACGATTGGATCCGAGTGCCGTCACTGCGCTGAAAGATTTCGCTGACCTCGCGGATGCCAGGAACGTGAAGCTCATACTCCGCACGGTCAATGTCGATATCTACAAAGTGCTCAAGCTCGTAAAGCTAGCACGGCGTTTTTCTTTCGCGAACTAGGAGCTATTTGCAAATCATCGGGCTCTAGGCCCGTTCATAGAATCGAAAGAATAACGATTGCTTAGAGACTGGCTCGGCCTTCGCGCTTAGCATTGCCATCTGTTTCTGATTGAACGGCGTGAACTCGCGCGCCAGTTCTACATTCTGTTCCAGCTGCGCGACCGTATCGCACCCAATAATGACGGTACTCACCGGCAGCGATAGCGAATAGTACATCGCCTGCCGCATGTCGAGCGTTCCCGGTCTTGGCGCCAACACCATTCCTTCCCACGAATGTTTTTGCTGTTCAATCGGTGGTGGTGTCCATGTGGATAGCAGGCGACCTCGTGCCGGCACTTTCATTCCGATAATGCCCATCTGCTTTTCCACTGCGAGGGGCAGCAGCTGATCAGAAAAACTGTAATGGTGCGGGTCAGCCGCATTGACGGCCATCAATATGGTGTCGAAAGGATAGCGATGGATCGCCTCGATCAATGCATCGGGCCGATAGTGCCCGGTGATGCCCAGGTAGCGAACGATCTTCTGATCGCGCGCTTCCAGCAGGGCTTCCATTGCGCCGCCTTTCGCGAAGATCTCATTGACGTCGGTAATCGTGCCGATATCGTGCAATTGCCACAAATCCACATGGTCGGTCTGCAACAGCTTGAGCGAGGTTTCGATCATGCGCATCGAGCCTTCGCGGGTGCGCTCTTTTGTCTTGGTCGCGAGGAAAGCATCGCTGCGGCGATGCTTCATCACCTTCCCCACATACTGTTCGCTCCAGCGCTCGGGTCCGCCGTAAATCGAAGATGTGTCGATGTAATTCACGCCGAGGTCGAGCGCCCTTTCGATGATTGGAACCGCAACCGCTTCATTGTTCGCGCGCTCCAGCGAGGCTTGCCCGCCCAGGCTGAAGATTCCCACCTTGCGGCCCGTCTTTCCCAGGTTGCGGGTCGGCATCGTACTCGAGGTCGCCAGCCGCGTGGATGATACCTTCTGTCCTTCCGCCAACTCCGAAAGTGCACCGGAGCCGAGGACGGCAGCGGTCATCATGCCGCCAGCTTTGAGGAATGTGCGTCGATCCGTATTGGGCGTTCGTTCCGGCTTATTCTCGCTCATGTTGCCTCCAAGGCTGGCTAACTTTCCAGGATAGTAGTGGCCCGAATCCCTGCCAATCCGAAAACCTGACATCAATCTCAAACGTGTTTTGGATATCCCATCCCTGACACTACTCCTCGCATGTAAGCAAAGCTGCTGATCACTCCCGGCATTGGATCGTCAGCATGAATCTCGTATTCCAGATCGACAAAGCCTTTGTACTTGGCCGCAATCAGCGCCTCAAACATCGCGCGCACCGGTAGGATGCCATCTCCCACCGCGACCTGGCTCTCTTTGCTCGTCAAATCCGCGAGGTCCTTCATGTGAACGTTGAAAAGTCTTGGCCCGACTTCGTGGATCGCCTTCACGACGTCAGTTCCCGCCCGCGCCGCATGACCCACATCGATGCAGCACCCAATACGCGGATCCATGTCCTTCACGGCTTTGAGCACGTCGAGCGGCGAATGCCAGATCTTGTCCTCTGGCCCGTGATTGTGGATTGCCAGGCGGATGTCGTATTCCTTCACGAACCTTTCAATGCGGGGCAGCGTTTCCACTGAAGGATCACCGGCAACGATGACCTTGATGCCCGCCCGCTTGCAGTATTCGAACTTCGCACGGATGTCGTCGTCTTCATCCTTCGAAAAGTAAATCGCCCCCGCGGCATGCAATTTGATCCCGGCCGCGGCATAGTCGGCGAGTGCAGCCTGCTCTTCCTTCGGATCTGCAGGAAGATGATCTTTCACATCCTTCGCATTCAGCTCCCATACGCTGAGCTGTTTCATGTACCCGATCATCTGGGCGCGCGTGAAGTTCCGGAAGGTGTAGCTCGCGAGGCCCAGGCGAATCGGCGAGGACTCACCCGAAGCTGTTGTCGCGTGAGCCGATGCCGATACGCCGCCAGAGACAGCCAAAGCGGCTGCTCCCAGCGCACCGGTACGAACGAAATCACGGCGAGAGAAATTGGCTTTATACATGCGGCTCCCAGCCTTTTTCGTATTCGCGTGTCCACATCTTCATCGCTTCCGCATCGTTCTGGATTTTTCCATCCCTTGTGTCGAGATGCAGCTCCCGTTTCACTTCCCACGCAACGTTCGAAAGCTGGAGCATGGTCACCGCAACGTTGCCGACCGCGATCGGCGCATTCAGTTTCTCGCCTTTCTGAATCCCCGCGATGAAGTTTGCAAAGTGCGCGTCCGTCATGGAATCCGCCCCGACGAGATCAGCGCTCTTCGTTTGGCTGCCGACTTTGAACTCACCGGTCTTCTTACCTTGCAGATCGTAGATTTCGTATCCATCGCGATCCACAACGACTGTTCCATTCGTGCCTAGGATCGCAGAGCCGCGATCGCGTCCGTAATCCTTCATTCCGTTGCAACTTTTGCCCTCCCACGTGATCATCTTGTCGTCGTAGTCGAAACTGGTGACCAGGGTGTCGTAGAACTGGTAATCATCTTTAAACTGATAGCGACCGCCCGAGGCCACCACGCGCTTCGGATAATCGACGTCCAGTGCCCAACGGCAAACATCCACTTCGTGGGTTCCGTTGTTAAGCGTTTCGCCTGTGCCCCACGTCCGGAAGAAATGCCAGTTGTACGGATGGTAGTTATTCTTGTAAGCCTGTCGCGGTGCGGGCCCCTGCCAAAGATCCCAATCCAATTCCGCGGGAACCGGGATCTCTTTGCCGATCCCGATAGACTTTCGCGTATTCGCATACCAGCACCGCGCAAAGTACGCGCGGCCAATCGCGCCGTCATGAATCTTTTGGATGATCTCGATGGTGTGCGGCGAAGATCGTTGCTGCGTGCCCATCTGCACCAGCTTGCCGTACTTTCTCTGTGCTTCCACCAGCAGAGCTCCTTCTGCTGGATTATGGCTGCACGGCTTCTCCACATACACGTGTTTGCCTGCCTGCAATCCCGCGATCGCCATCGGCGTATGCCAGTGATCGGGAGACGCGATCGTAATTGCATCCACATCCTTCAGCTCTAAAATCTTGCGGAAGTCCTTCGCAGTCGCGGGAGCCTCGCCCATTTCCTTCTCTGCCGTTCCCGCAAACTTTCGCAGGATATTGCTATCCACATCGCAAGCGTAGGTCACGCGTGCCGACTTCTTGTTCGCTTTTAATGAGGAGAGATGTGCGTAGGCCCGGCTATTCAAACCGATCACCGCAAAGTTCAGGCGATCGTTGGAACCGAGGATCTGGGCATAGCTTTTCGCGGTAGTGGCCACCGCCAACCCCGCCGTTGCGACGGCCAGAGTATCGAGAAACTCACGTCGTGTAA
>PLWX01000334.1:3840-4130 GCA_003151155.1 Acidobacteriaceae bacterium | reverse complement strand
CGTGGGCGGCGGGAATGTAGAAGCCTGTCTCATCCCAGAAATACGGAAGGCGTAAGAGTGCAGCATGAGTGAGGAAGAGTGCAGAGAAAATCAACGAGAACACGGAGAAGTGCTCACGCAGCGAGGGCGCAGATTGCAGCGGTTGATCGAGGCTGGAACTGGAATCCATCGGGCTGGCTTTATGTCGGGTCAAGAACGACAACCCCGGCGGTGCCGCCGAGGTCCAGGAAGAAAAATCAAACCGAGCCGTTAGTGGACCGGACCCACCATGCGTGGGTCGAGCTTGATTT
>PLWX01000334.1:0-3761 GCA_003151155.1 Acidobacteriaceae bacterium | reverse complement strand
TTCGATCAAACCTCTTCTTGCCACAGCGTGGCGCAGACGTTGGATTTCGGGTGCAAGAAGTGTACCAAAGGTCGCCGTTGTGTCGCTGTGAGGTTACTTATCCACACGGACGAAGGTTCCTTCGGTGGCGTCGACCACAACCCGAAGCTTGGCGTCATCTCCGCTGGATCCGTAGGCGACGTGCCAGAGCAGCTTGTTCTTGGTCTTGTCCCAGTCAAGCGTATACAAGACGGGAATCTTCTCGTCCTTCTTCGTGAGCTTATCGCCACCATGTTTCTGTGCGACTGCGAAGGCTTTGTCGCTGTCGATCTTCAAATAGACCATGTCGAAGACCTGGGTGGAGGTGTTGGTGGGGCTATACGAATCGTCACCGCCATGCGAGATGCCTTGTTCCACGTCGGGTCCAACCAGGCCGGTCCACTGGAAAGCCTTCATCGAACTACGCGCGACGGAGCCGAATGAGCCGCGCCAGATGCCGGCTTTCCCCTCGGTAGCTGGATCACCGGCGGTATATTGAGATTGCAAGCGGAAGGGCTTGGCATCGGGCGACCAGTTGTGTGCGGCGATATAGAGCTTCTGGAAGGCCTCGCGCCCGGTTTCATATTCCGCGGCTTTGGGAGCAGGCTTGGTTTGTTCCGCTGCCGGGGCGGTCGCGGCAGGTTTGGATTCACAGGCGGCAAGGGCGAGGACGGCGAGCAATAATAGGCTGAGTCGTTTCATAGGTCTTTCTCGACAGACAGAGCTGTCGCAATAGTACATGGATGCAAAGGAGGGGTTATGCGGTCGTATCTGGATGAGCTTTCGAAAACACTGGAGGCTGCCACATCGGGAATGAGCGACGAGGCGATGCTGCAGGCGCCCGAGGGTAAGTGGTGCGCCGCCGAGGTGCTCGAACATTTGCGGCTGACCTATACCGGAACCGCGAAGATGCTGGAGAAGAATCGCGACAAGGCGTTGGTGGAAGAGGCACCAATCGACGAGCGTATCCGCGCGGCGCGGCAGTTGATCTTCGAGCAGGGAAAATTTTTCGAAGGTCTGCAAGCGCCTCCGTTCGCAACTCCGAAAACGCCGCCTGATCCGCAGGTGCGAGTGCGTATCCAGGAGGATTTGCGTCGCCTGGCAGCGCTCCTCGACGAAGCCGAGCTGCGTTTAGGCAAGGATGCCAACCTTGGTAATCATTTCGCGCTTGGTCCCTTGAACGGCGAGCAATGGCGGCACTTTCACTTCGAACACGGACGGCACCACGCCAAGCAGTTGGAAGCTTTACGAGCACGGGCGGCGAAAGCTTAAATCCGCCGCTTAACCGTGACGCAGCAGGCGGTCGGCAATGCCGGCGCGTACTTGGGGCCACTCACTGGCGACGATGCTGTAAACAGCCGAGTCACGCAGCGATCCGTCACGGGTGATCTGGTGCGCACGAAGCACGCCTTCGAGAGTCGCACCGAGGCGCTCGAGAGATGTTCGTGAACGTGCGTTGCGGGCGTCAGTGTGGAACTCGATGCGGATTAGGCCAAGTTGGTCGAAAGCGAAGTTCAGCAGCAGTAGCTTGGCCTCCAGGTTCACGCCGGTGCGCCAGGCGGATTGCGCATACCAGGACCCCACGATAGCGTGACGGTGATTGCGATCCAACTCCTTCAAGCGGGTGCAACCAACGATTTGTCCGGTGCTGTTTTGGCGTACGGCGAAGGGGAGGGCTGAACCTTGCTCCCAGTCGCGCAGGAGCTTATCGACGTAGGCTTGCATGGCGCCCGGCGAGTCTCCGCGGCTGGTGGTGAACTGCCAAATCGTAGGATCGGTGCCCGCGGGTGCCAACTCCGGAACGTGCGCGCGGTTGATTGGTTCGAGTGAGACGAGAGAGCCAACAAGCGGTTTTCAAGGGATCGGAATTGACCAAGTGGAGGGTTGACGTGGGTTCGACATGAGGCCTCCTTTCTGCGTCTGTGCAGAAGACCTCAGGCCTTTTATGCCGTCAGTTGCGGGGCGGAAAACCCTGGTGTCGCTTGGTCACGGCCTCGTAAACGAGCGGAACCCTAGACACAATCGTTGATTAAAGAAATGCTATCACGCAAAACAAAACCCTCGCGCGAGGCGAGGGTTGGATCTTTCATTTTCCCGTTTAGTCGAAGGCTTTGTCCGCGCCGGCTTTGTGTGCCTGATCCTGGAGATCGCCGAGTTTCGCCTGCTCATCGGAAATCTGCTGCTTCAACGTTCCGAGTTTGCCGCGGTAGGTCGTTTCCTTGTCCGTGAAGTCCTTCTGATCGCGAAGACGATTGCCGGCGTCCGCATAATAGGAAGTCAAAGATAGCTTATATTCGCGATCGGTCAGGTCGTACTCGCGCTGCAGGTCCGCGATCTTCGCCTTCTCGGCGTCGAGTTTCTCCTTCCACTCCGTATTTAACTTTTCGTTGTCCGCGACCGAATCCTGCTTCTTCTCCTTGCTATCCGCAGCGACGGTTGCTTTGTCGGAAGACTTGTCGGCACTCTTGTCAGCATCCTTGGTCGCGGCGCCGGTCGGCGCTGTCTCCGGGGATGCAGCGGGTGCGGAAGAGGTGGATGCGAAGTCGTCGTCCGTCCAGACCTTCTTTGCCGGAGCTTTCTGGTCCGCCGCGCGTTGCTTGCGGGCGACATCGCCAAGGCTCTCCGTCGATTGCGACTGCTGTTGCGCGGAAATGCAGACCGTAGCGGCCAGTGCAAACAGCGCGAGTGGCACGAACTTCTTCATAAGGCCATTCTCCTTCGAGGAGCGACGCCATAGCTTGGCGAATGGATTGTGGGCTGCCGGTATTCTATCCGCTTTTTATTGATAAGCAATGAGTTACTAGGTACTTAGGTGTATCGACCTTCGCGTTTCCAAGGCTAAATTCCGAGATACCAATGAAACAGAATTCGGCTGAAAAACACTGCGACCAGCGCCATGGTCCCCAAAGAAACGCCAAACGGCATGGGCAAGAATCGGTAGGCCACAAAAGCGGCTTTACGCGCCCGCAGGGGGCCTTGGGCACCGCCCAGACTCTTCACGTAACGGCCGCGACGCTTGAAATAAACCACGGCTAAGGTGCCTAGTCCGAGCACGGATCCCAGCAGCGAAGCGGTGAAGATCACGAACAATGTGCTGGCAGCCCCGAGGAAGGCGCCGACCATCGCCATTAGCTTCACATCGCCAAAGCCCATGCCGTCATAGCCGCGCATCAATTTCCAAAGAGCGCCTACACCCCAGATGAATCCGCCGCCGACGACCGCACCCATCACCGAACTGAGCACCGAGATCCAAAGGACACTGTGCACGGGGGAGATTCGCAGCGGCAGGAACTCGAGAAAAATCTCGGTGACAATGTCGCGCATCGGTACGAAAACGCTAAACGCGAGTCCAATCACCAGGCCCGGAAGCGTCATTTTGTCAGGCAACAACTGAGTTTCGGCGTCGGTGAAGATCAAGCCAAGCAAAAGGAAACTGAGCACCGCGTACTTCAGGAAGCGGAGTAACGGTGGTACGAGAAACGTGGAGAGGGCGAGGTTGTCGCTCAACACACTGCTCGCGATCCGCGGACCGAATTCGAGGTAGCAGGCGAGAAACAGCAGCCCGCAGATTAACTCGACGATCATGTAACGCGGGGTGATCGGCGTTTTGCAGTTACGGCATTTGCCGCCGAGCAGGATCCAGCTCAGCACCGGAATATTGTCGTAGGCAGCGATAGGGCGCTCGCAGTTTGGACAGGCAGAGCGCGGCGTGACCACTGACAGTCCGCGGGGCAGGCGGTAAA
>PLWX01000056.1 GCA_003151155.1 Acidobacteriaceae bacterium | reverse complement strand
CCTAGGGGGAATGAATCCTTTCGTAGGACTAGTAGACGATAGCTTCTCGAGTACGACAAACAGGAGCAATGAAGCGCCTAAGGCGCTCTTTTAGCAGAGCAACTCTCTATCCCGGAAGAGTAGGCGAGCTAGAGTGGGGGAGCCGGCTGCAATAGCCTCAGTAAGTAAAGTGAGCAATATTGAACAGCATTAAATCCCAAACTTAGCATAGTGTGTCCGAATTCGAAAGGCGGAATCCGTGGTTAGTCGGCCAAAAACGAGCGAGAGATCGTCCCCTATCCACTACCACGGATTCTGCCATGCCATTGTTGAAGTTCTTTAGCCGATAGCCGAGACCGGCGCAATGGAGGTAAACATGTGGGCCTCAATGCTTGGGGACCAAGTGCCGCACGTGCAGGTGGAGATGGCATTGGAGGATGAACACCGGCGACTGTTCATCCAGATGGACGAACTGCAACGCCAGATCGCCAGCGATGCACCTCTTGCAAAGCAGCGCTTCACTCTGCAGATGCTCGATTCTTTCCTAAAGGCGAACTCACTGGCTGAAGAAGCCGTGATGTTTGCATCTTCCTTTCCCGGTGGCTTGGCCCACCGAGACGAGCATCGCGCGCATCACCACGCAGTGTGTTTAATCGACGGACACATCATCTCACTGGAACGGGAGGCGGCACTGAGTGCATTGGCGGCCCAGCGACACGCAATGCTGATCCATATCCGTGAAAAAGACCAGGAGATCGTGAACTGGAAACGCAGCTTCAAGCCGGCCCATCTGACACCTTCACAACCAGGAGACTTCGATGGCGACTAGGTCATGGGCGGATGATCCAAAGAACCTGTATGTAAGTGCTCTCAGGGTCAGCGCGAAACTTCCGGCTCGCAAGCGCGAGGAATTCCTTGAACTTGCCCGACTGTTTGAGTGGGGGCGTCGAAGTAAGTCGAGTCGTGGAGACGTATGCAGCACCCAGGGATGCCTTGATGAGCGGCTGATGGAGCATGAGATGGGACATTTCACTTGTCCAGTACATGCTGCCCTGCACTTGGCGCAACCTATCTACAACGATGAACGATCCCGTGAACTGCCGAATGCAGATTCCTTTTAAGCTACCGAAGAACCGTAACGCGCCCTCACACGCCTGAATTCCTAATCCGCAGCTCATTCATCCAAGACGCGGGAGTGATCAGCCCGGGCTGCTACGGCGGGAGGCGCTGCGCGCTTTTGTCTGTTGGCTCGTCGAATGCCAGAAGCACGAACAATGAAGCGCCTGCGGCGCGGCTCACCCTATCTCGCCAACAGAGGCGAACGAGGACGGGCCCCCAGAGGTCTCGTTTATCGTTCGTTTCGAGCGGAGAGGGTGCGGAGGAAGGCGTCGGCGGGCATGTGGTACTTGAAGGCTTTGCGACCGTTGATGAGGACGACGGGGATTTCGTCGTTGTAGATGCGCTGCAAGTCGGGATCGGAGTCGATGTCGATCTCGCGCCATTGGAAATCCGCTTGATACCGGAGTTGGCGCAGGGTGTCTTTGACGACGTCGCAGAGATGACATCCGGGGCGGGAATAAACCACAACATCGTGCATGCGGCGATTGTAAATCGCCGGCATCGGCCATGTGATGTTCATTGCCGCGTTGCTGGCAAAATCGCGCGCTCCGAGATAGATTCTTCCGCATGAAAATCCGAAGGAACAACGCATTGAATTCGTCGACAAAGGGTGGAGCGAAGAAGCGTAAGGAATCCAGCGGAGCAGCGGCGCGGATCTTTACGGCGAATGAGCGGATGAACCAGTTGCTGATCGAGCATTTGGATGCCACGGCTTGGAATGCGAAGCCGCCGGGCAAGGTGCGAGCGATTGCGGCGATCTTTACGCACATGCATAACGTCCGTTGTAAGTGGGTGAGGTTGACCGCGCCGCATCTGAAAATTCCTCCACAACTGAAGCGTTCGGATTGCACGCCGAAACAGGCGAGGATTGGATTGGCCGAAAGCGGGGCGCGCTGCGTGGAAATGCTGTCGGAGGCGTTCGGAGGGGATGGGCGAGTCCAGGAATTTCGCAGAGATGGATGGGCGCGGCCGTGGCCGGTGGGGATGGAGATGTTGTGTTACATGGTGGCGCACGAAGCGCACCATCGCGGGCAGGTTTGCATGCTCGCGCATCAGATGGGATATCCGTTGCCGAAAGAGGTGACGAGCGAATTGTGGAACTGGGAAAAGTTATTGGTATCGGGCGCCAAATGAATTCCTCAGAAAAGAATAAGAGTGCCTACGGCGCGGCTTCTTAGACCCACCCTATCTCGCCAACAGAGGCGAGATAGGAATGGGGCACCCCGCGACTCATTCAGCTTTCGAGGCGGGAGCGACACCATTAGTTTGCGTGGTCAACGAGCGAATGATTTCGACTTCGCGCTGGCGGTAGGGACGACCGTCGCCGTAGAAGATTTCGTGGAACCAGGTGACGGGCGGTTCGAGGGTGTAGGGACGTTTCCAGGAATCCCAGGGAAGATTGGTTTGCGTTTTTCCGGCGACGAAGCCCCAGTTGATGGCGCCGACGTGGAGTTTCATGGCGACGGGGAGAACGGTGTCGAAGGTACTGCCAGCGGGACGCGCCATATATTCGGTGCAGAGGATGGGACGGTGATAGGACTGTAGCCACTGCACTTTCTGCTCGAATTGTTCGGGCCAGCCGTAATCGTGGAAGGTGACGATGTCGGATTGCTGGAGTTGGATTTTTGCGGTGGGGATGGCTCTGTCGACCGAAGAGTAGTCGCCGCGCCAGACACCGCTGGTGAGCGGTTGCGAGGGGTGCACCTCGCGAGCCCAATCGAAAACTTGCGGTAAGAGGGCGTTGACGTAGTTCACCTTGTCGGGGAGTTCGATTTTTTCGTAGGCAGGCTTATTGTCATTGTCGGGCTCGTTCCATACATCCCACGCAAGAATGCGAGGATCGTTGGCGAATTTTCCGACTACGCCTTGGACGTAAGCTTTCAAGCGCGGGTATTGCGTGGAGTCGCCGAGGGCCTGACGTCCGGGGCTCTGCATCCATCCGGAGTTGTGCACGCCGGGGATGGGAGGATGCTGCGGGCCGAGCTTGGGATCGGGATCCCAGACGGAGTCGAAGAGGACGAGCATGGGGCGGATGTGATGGCGGGCGCAGATGCCAAGGAATTGATGGAGACGCCTGGTGAAGCCCGCGGCGTCCTGCTGCCAGAGGAGATCGTGCAGGAAGACGCGCATGGTGTTCATGCCGAGGCCTTCGGCCCAACCTAGTTCTTTGTCGATCTCCTGCGGGTCGAAGGTGTCGGCCTGCCACATTTCAAGTTCGTTGATGGCGTTGGCGGGGATGAAGTCACTGCCAACGAGCCACGGCTGCTGCTTGTACCAGGCAGCGGCTTTTTCTTCGGTCCAGCGCGGAGTTTGTGCGAGTGCCGTGATGGAGAGAGAGAGGATGATGGCGATGAATATAAGTTTGCGAGGAGAGAGCACGGGACCTCCGACAAAAGTGAAGCAGTTTTATCGCGTCGAAAAACTGTATACCGTCACGCTGTGGAACTTGGCGCCGGGCTTGAGTTCGGTCGAGGGAAAGTTGGGATGGTTCGGCGAGTCGGGGAAGTGTTGGGTTTCGAGACAGAGAGCGGAGCGATGCGCGTAGGTTTTACTGCCTTTGCCCTGGACGGTGCCGTCAAGAAAATTGCCGGAGTAAAACTGGATACCGGGCTCGGTGGTGAGGACTTTCATGACGCGCCCGGAGGTGGGTTCATAGACTTCAGCGGCTTCGGACAACTTGCCGTTGCTCGAATCGATGACCCAGTTGTGATCGTATCCGCGGCCGCGTTTGAGTTGTTGGTTGTCGGAGTCGATGCGATCGCCGATTGCGGTGGGTTTGCGGAAGTCGAAAGGTGTCGAATCGACGGGCTGGAATTCGCCGGTGGGGATGAGAGTGGCATCGACCGGAGTGAACTTTGCAGCATGGAGGGTGAGCTGATGCTTGAGGATGTCGCCACTGCCTTCGCCGGCGAGGTTGAAGTAGGCGTGATTACTGAGATTGAGGACTGTAGCTTTGTCGGTGGTCGCGGTGTACTCGATGCGGAGGTCACCTTTGGTTAACGAGTACTTCACGGTGACGGTGAGATTGCCGGGGAAGCCCATTTCGCCGTCTTTGCTGAGATAGGTGAGCTCGACACCAGTGGAAAGTTGTTTCGCTTTCCAGACGACGTTGTTGAAACCGTGAGGACCTCCGTGCAAGGTATTGGGGCCGTCGTTCCTGGGGAGATCGTATTTCGTTCCGTCGAGAGTGAAGGCGCCGTTGGCGATGCGGTTGGCGTAGCGGCCGATGATGGCGTCGAAGAAGGCGTTTTTTGGACTGTTGAAGTTGTTGTAGTAGCCGGCGACGTCGTCGAAGCCGAGGAGGACGTCGGCGAGTTTGCCGAATTTGTCGGGGGCTTTGAAGGAGACGAGCACGCCGCCGTAGGTCATGATGCGGGCTTCGAAGGGGGCGTCGGTGAGGGTGTAGAGAGTGACGGGGGTGCCGTCGGGAAGAGTGCCGAAGGGCTGCTGCGTCACCTTGGTGTTGGCCTCGACGATGGTGGTTGCGAGAACGAGCATAAGCGTCAGACCAATCTGTTTTGCCATTCGATGCATGCCCGTGCCCCCAGGAGCTTTCGGGTTCCGATGATATCCCACAACTACTTGTGCAAGAGCAGGTTGTGGTGCAGCGCGGCCTAAAGTCTGGAGCAATTTCCTATATCAGCCCCGACCAAGGTAACTTTGCGCTCCGGACCGGACAAGGCTATTGTTTGCCTGTTTCGTACACCACATTCCCCTTTCGAGAGCTAAGAATCGATATGGCGTGCAACGAAGCGGAGCAGTTGAAGCAACAAGTTTTACAGTGCACGAGCGTGTACCTGGAAGCGGATGAGCCGGGGGATAACCCTGACGGCGATGCCGGGCAGACGAAGATTGTGGCGGACTTCGCGATGTACGCCCTGAACGAAGCGAAGAGAAAATACTGGTTCCATGTGAACCAGCATCAATGCGAGCCACTCAGGAAACGAAGTTGAGTTTTTCACTTGGACAACTGACGTTTGCTTGCCTGGGGCTGACCGTGCTCGCGGGATTCTTTGGGCTACGGATGCTGGAAGTGCGCGACGTTAAGCGACTGGCTCGCGACGAGCAGGAACAAACGAAGCGGCGTCCGCAGATGCGACACTTTTAGCCGACTATCTACACCTTTTTACAGAAGCGACGCATAGAATGAACGCGGATGGCCGCCTTCCGCACACTTGCCTTGCGTGTCGAAAACCTTTCCATCTCTCCCAAGTTCCTGTGCTGCTGCTTACTCATTCTGCTGGCTAACGTTGCGTGTGCTCGGGCAGCACAAGATCGAACGCTATCGATCGGTGGGGGGACGATCGATGTAACCCTTCCTACTGGATCGCTGGACGTTTCACAAAACGACATTCTGGATTGGGTGACGCGCGCTGCGAATGCGGTGACGACTTACTACGGCCGCTTTCCGGCGAAACACCTCACGCTGAAGATCAGCGCTGATGATCGGAATGGTGTGCATCACGGTGTCACTTATCCGGAAGATGGTGGAGTGATCGTGATCTCACTGGGTCGGCACACGGCGAAGAGCGATCTAGAGACGGATTGGATGCTGACGCACGAGATGATCCACCTGGCGTTTCCGTCGATGCCGCGACAGCAGCACTGGATCGAGGAAGGGCTGTCGGTCTACGTAGAGCCGGTGGCGCGAGTGCAGGCAGGTCAATTGGCGCCGGAGGAGATGTGGTTCGAGACGGTGCGAGACATGCACCAGGGCGAACCGCAAGCGGATGACGCAGGACTGGATCACACGCATTCGTGGGGACGCACGTATTGGGGCGGAGCACTGTTTGCGCTAGTGGCGGATGTACGCATCCGGGAGCAGACGCATAACCGCATGGGATTGCAGGACGCGCTGCGAGCGATCCTGAACCACGGTGGCGTGATCACGGAGGACTGGGAGATTGAGCGCGCGCTGCAGATGGGCGATGAGGCAACGGGAACGAAAGTCTTAGTGGAGCTTTACCACGAGATGCGCGATAAGCCGGACGCGATTGATTTAGCGGAGATGTGGAAGCAGTTGGGGATCACGGTCGATGGCAAAACGGTGAAGTTCGACAGTGGCGCGCCCGAAGCGGCCATCCGCGAGGCGATCACGCGGAAAAAATGAAGGTCATCGCAGGAGAAGCAGTCCGAGGGCGCAGAGAATCATGCCGCCGGCGCTGCGCAGTGTGAAGTTCTCACGGTATATGAAAGTTCCGACGCCCAAGAGGACGAGGGCGATGAGGGTATTGCAGACGAATGAAGTGATGTTGAGCTTCAATCCCGAGCGATAGCCGATGAGATAGCCGGACTCAATGCCGACGACGGCGAGAGCCAAGCCGATGGAAGCCCAATTCACGCGATGCAGTTGTTCGGCGGAAACACCTCGGCGAGTAAGGGAGACTGCCATGCAGGTGAGGGAAGCCAAGCCGAACGAGATACACAGGGCAAGAAACGGATCGAGTGCGGTGGGCGTGGATTTCTGGCAGAGGTGGTAGAGCACACCCCCGCCGATAATTAGCGCCACGGAAATGGCTTCCGAGGTGTTCAGAGTCATTGCAAGCCTCTCTAAAAGGATTTTCCGGCCAGGCGGCGCATGAGGAAGTCTTTCTGGCGATCGGCGCCGACCATAAAGACCTGGTTCCCGGCAAAGCGGAAGCCCCATCGCGTGTAATAGCCGATCGCACGCGCATTTTCTGAAAAGACGCTGAGCCAAATCACGTCGGTGTTGGGACGGGTGGAACTGAGGAGTTCACGCATGAGGGCGTCGGCAACACCCTGGCCGTGATAGTCGGGGTGAACGTAAATCTTTCGCAGCTCCGCAGGATAGCGAGCAGGGATTTGAGGATGGCCGGCATGGTGGAGGAGGACGGCGTAGCCAACGATCGTCCGGTTACCTTCGGCAATCAAGACGACTGCACGAGGATCTGCGACGAGATTCAGGAAGCGGTCGGGGTTGAGTTCCGCTGCGACGTAGGCCTCGACGTGGATGGGATCGGTTTCCGGTCGCCCACCTAGAGGAAAGACCCCAGCGGCAAAGGCGGAAAGGGATTCGGCGTCGGCGGCGGTAGCCCGGCGGAGGTCGATCGCTAGCTCGTTCATTTGGACAGGGATTGTAGCGTGTTCTTGCAAATGAAAGAAGCCGCCATTTCTGGCGGCTTCGAGACAGCAATTGGCATTAACGGATGGTGAAGCGATAGATGGTGACGCCGTGAAATTTTTCACCGGGCTTGAGTTCTGTGCTCGGGAAGTTGGGATGATTCGGTGAATCCGGATAGTGCTGGGCTTCGAAGCAATAGGCATTGCGGAAGGCGTACTTGTGGCCGCCCTTTCCGATGGAACCGTCCATGTGATTGCCAGTGTAGAAGTGGACGCTGGGCTGATCGGTGAGAACTTCGAGGACGCGTCCGCTGGCGGGATCGTAGGCTTCGGCGGCGGCGACCATTTTGCCCTTGTTATCGAGAACGTAGGGCATGTCGTAGCCGATGCCGTACTTCAACTGCTCGTCCTGCGCGTCAATGTTCTTACCGATGGGAGTCAATTTCTTGAAATCGAAAGGCGTGCCTGCGACGGGCGCGAGCTTACCGGTGGGAATCAGTCCTGAGTTGACGGGGATGACCTGATCCGCGTTGATCTTCACTTCCTGCTTGAGGATGTCGCCGCTGCCTTCACCCGCGAGATTGAAGTAGGCGTGATTGGTGAGATTGAGGACGGTGTCTTTGTCAGTGGTAGCGTTGTATTCCATCTTTAAATCGTGACCGACGAGGGTGTAGCGGACGGTGGTGGTGAGAGTACCGGGGAAACCGGCCTCGCCGTCTTTGCTGACGTAGGTGAGTTCGACGCCGTTGGGAATCTCTTTGCCTGCCCAAAGCTGTTTACCAAAGTTTTCAGGACCACCGTGCAGGGTGTTGGGGCCGTCGTTCTTGGGAAGATTGTAGGCGTTGCCATCGAGGGTGAAGGTGGCATTGGCAATGCGTCCGGCGTAGCGACCGACGAGCGATCCGAAGGAAGAGGTGTCTTTCAGGTAGCCGTCGACATTATCGAAGCCGAGGATGACGTCGGCAGTTTTGCCATTCCGATCGGGCGCGATCACGGAGACGAGGCGTCCGCCGTAGGTGGTGATGCGGGCTTCGAGGTTGCCGTCTTTGAGGGTGTAGATGTCGACATCTCGACCATCGGGCATTTTTCCGAAGGACTCTTTTTTCACGTTAGTCATGGCATGGGAAACGGTCGCGAGAAGAACGAGGAGGAACGGTAGAGCCAAAAAGCTGGGACGAAGCATGCAGCCTCCGTGTGCGAGATAAGTTCAACCCACAAATGTAACCCATGCAGCGCCGAATCGTCCGAGGGAGTTAAAGAAACAGAACTACAGTGCAGAAGTAAGGCTGTCATTCATCCCTGAAAACTGTAGCCTGGCGGGGCTTTCACGGGAAATTCAACGAGATTTACAAACCGCAGTCTGTCGGGACGGGAAAAGAACTGGACGTTTACGGTCTGTTGTGAGGCTGGATACGCTGAAGGGCCGATCGATAGCATCGACTTGGTTTTTAGTCCAAGATAGGTGTCGATGTTTTCCTGGATCCCGGCTCGCAGTCTCCTCCTGCTTATCTTCTGGGGTGGGTGGCTTTTTGCCCAGAACGACGGAGGAGAACTGCGCCTCAAGATCACGGACGCAAGCGGACTTGGGCTGAAGTGCAGGGTCGAGCTGACAAATGCAGCAAACCAGGTTCACGCGATTTTTATGACCGATGAAGCGGGGGCGCTGGCGATCCACCGGCTTCCGTTAGGCACCTACAGCCTGCGCGTGAGCCATCGTGGATTCGCGGAACTGGGGAAGTCGGTGGAGATCGGGTCCGCGGTACCGATGCAACTCACCGCTGTACTCGCTATCGCGCCGGCCAATGCGACAGTCACGGTCAAGGACGAAGATACACTGGTCGAGCCGCACCTGGCGTCGAACGTTGAGCGACTCGGGCGTGAGACGATTGAAGGGCGCGAGGGGTCGCAACCCGGGCGCTCCTTGCAAGAGCTCGTCAATGCAGAACCGGGTTGGCTTTATGAAGGCAGCGCCGTGCTCCATCCGCGCGGCTCGGAGTACCAGACGCAACTGGTGGTAGATGGTGTACCGCTTGACGACAACCGGTCTCCCGGCCTCGGGCCTGCGATCGAGGTGGAAGACATCCAATCGGTGAGTGTCTATACAGCTGGCTTCCCTGCGGAATATGGACGCAAGCTGGGTGGCGTGATCGAGATCAATACGGTGCGCGACTCTACCCCAGGCTTGCACGGCACGCTCGAGCTTTCGGGCGGCAGGTTCAACACGCGCGACGCCTATGGGCAAGTGCTGTACGGGTGGGGTGCGAACACCCTGTCCGCGAGCGCAAACGGCGGCGCGACGGACTGGTATCTGAATCCGCCAGTTCTCCAGAACTACACCAACCGTGGAACGATCGGTGACTTCGCGATCCACTATGAACGCGATTTGAGCGTCAATGACCGGCTGGGTCTCAGCGTCCGACACGAGCAGTCGCGCTTTGAAGTTCCGAACGAGCAGGTCCAGCAAGCCGCGGGGCAGCGGCAGAATCGCGGCAACGACGAAACCATCGGATTGCTTACTTATCAGCACGTGTTCGGACCGAACCTGCTGGGCGACCTACGCTTCATGGCTCGGAGTCTGGACGCGGATCTTTCATCGAACGCTGCCGCAACACCAATCATTGCGGGCCAGGACAGGGATCTCGGCGAGCAATACGTGAAAGGGGCAGTGTCGTACCACCACGGCGCGCATGAGTGGAAGGCGGGGGTAGAAGCAGACTTCGGGGAGATCGACGAACAGTTTCACTACCAGATCACCGATTCGACTCAGTTTGATCCGGGAACACCTGCCGTGTTTCAGTTCGCAGGATCTTCGCCGGATCGCGAACAGGCGCTCTTCGCGCAGGACACGATTCACCTCGGGGCGTGGACCGCCAGCCTGGGCGCACGCTGGGATCACTATCGCCTGCTGGTGCGGCAGAACGCAGTCAGTCCGCGGATCGGAATCGCCCGATATTTCAAGCCGCTGGGGTTGGTGCTGCACGCCTCTTACGACCGCGTATTTCAAACGCCGGCGATGGAAAACCTGCTGCTCTCGAGTTCTCCTCAAGTCGCTGCGCTTAATCCGGAGGTGTTGAGGCTTCCGGTGAAGCCTTCGCTGGCGAACTATTTCGAAGTCGGATTCACGAAAGAAGTGGCGAGTGTTCTGCGAGCCGAGGTAAACTACTTTCGGCGTTCCGCGAACAATTTTGCCGATGACGACCTGCTCTTGAATACAACCGTCAGCTTTCCGATCGCGTTCCGGAAAGCAAGTATCTATGGCGCAGAGGCCAAGCTCGATCTTCCCGCATGGCATCGGCTCTCGGGTACGGCGAGCTACTCCTACATGGTTGGCACAGCGTACTTGGCGGTGACGGGAGGGCTTTTCCTGGGCACGGATGCCACGAATGCACTTGGACAAACCAGTGGGAGATTCCCGATCAGCCAGGACCAGCGCAACACGTTGCGCGTACGCGGTCGATACCAGTTCACCGCGCGTATTTCTGCCTCTCTGGGCGCCAACTACGGCAGTGGACTGCCGGTAGAATTCAACGGCACGCCTGCCGACGCGCTGGCGCAGTACGGACAATCGATCCTCGACCGTGTGGACTTCGCGAAGGGCCGGGTGCGTCCGAATCTCTCGGTTGATGTTTCCGGTGCGGCCGAGTTGTGGAAACACAAGAAGAAGTCGGTGCGTCTGCAGGTGGGCGTTGAAAATCTGAATAATCGCTTGAACCTCATCAACTTTGCGGGACTGTTTTCGGGAAATGCTGTCGCGATGCCGCGAAGTTACGATGGGCGGTTGTCGCTTTCGTTTTGAATCAGGCGTGCTGGGTTCGAACTTCACTTAAGAGAGGTTGGCGGTTTCGCTCACGGTTTCGGCGGAGATGCGTTCGGCGGGCGTGCTGCTAAGGAATGCGAAACCGAGAGTGACTAAGGAAGAGCACGCGAGGGCAGCGACGCAGGCGTGCCACCCACGCCAGAGCCAGATCCAACCAAGGACAGTCGCGCCCATGCTGCCGCCAATGTAGTAGAGGGTGACGTAGAGTCCGGCGGCGGAGGAGCGCGCGCGGCCGGCGTTGATGCCTGTCTGGACGGTGGCTGCCGCCTGGAAAATGAAGTTGCCGGATGAGAAAAGCGCCAGGCCGACGATCACGACCGACAAATGCTGTGAGAGAGTGCAGGCCAGTCCGCTGACGGCGAAGAGGAGGGCTAGAACCGCGGTGGGACGGAAGCCGCTGCGATCGAGGAAGCGTCCGGAGAGCGGAGTGACGACAAGGCCGAGCAAGTACACACAAAAGATCGCGCCGAGCCCGGCGCTGGTGAGGGAGAAGGGTGGCTCGGCGAGATAGAAGTTCACATAGGTGAAGGCGCCGACCAGGGAGAAGAGAACACCGAAACCCATGGCGAAGGTGGCGAGCAGGCGCGGATTATGGAGGTGCATGCGGATATCGTTGAGCACCGAGCGCGCGCTTTCCCCGCGGACAAAGTTCTTTGCCTTGGGTAGCCACTGACGCACGGCTAACGCGCCGAGGAAATTGATCGCAGCGATAACCACGAATGCGGCACGCCAGTGCCAGTGCGTTGCGACGAGGCCGGCGATGAAACGGCCGAGAAATCCTCCAAAGACGGTTCCGGTTACGTAAGCGGCCATAACTCTGCCGACGCTGCCGCCAGCAAATTCTTCGCCAATGTAGGCGATCATGACGGCGATGATGCCGGGAACGAAAATGCCTTGAAGGAATCGCCAGAAGACGAGCGATGCGATGCCGTTGGCCGTTCCCGCCAACAGAGTGGGTATCGTGAGCAAGAAGAGAGCAGGGACAATGACTTTCTTGCGGCCGATGCGTTCCGCCATCAGGCCGACGAACGGTGCGGCGAGTGCGACTCCGAAGGTGGTGGCGCTGACGGTGAGACTGACTTGCAATTCCGAAGCGTGGAAGAGTTGCCGCAGGAAGGGAAGCAGCGGCTGGGTGCAATAGACGTTGAGAAAGGTGCAGGTACCGGCCAGCATCACGGCGAGCAGGCCCAGACGGTTGCTGGAACTTGAGGCCGCGGGTTGGATGGGAGTGTGCACGCTGCTGTCCCATGATGCGGTGTATGTGGGAAGATGTGCAACAACGTAGGAATTCCTCTGTGGGGGTAAGTGCATGTTTATTGGTCACTTCGCCGTGGCGCTGGCTGCGAAGAAAACTGTTCCGCGAGTTCGCCTGGGCACATTGGTGATGGCTGCGCAGTGGCTGGATTTGCTTTGGCCGGTGTTCCTATTGCTGGGGCTGGAGCAGGTGAAGGCTGCGCCCGGGATCACGCGGTTCTCGCCATTCGATTTTGTGAGCTATCCGTATACGCACAGCCTGGCGGCGGTAGTGGGGTGGGCGGTGTTGTTTGGCGGAGTTTACTTTGCGATCCGGAGAAATGTGCGAGGCGCGGTCGTACTGGGGTTGCTGGTGATCAGCCACTGGGTGCTGGATTGGTTCACGCATCGGCCGGATCTTCCGCTTTATCCCGGAGGGCCGAAGGTGGGGTTGGGGCTGTGGAACTCCGTCGCAGGAACATTGATCGTCGAGATATTGCTGTTTGTAATCGGATCGGCGATTTATCTCAAGACGACACGAACCAAGGATCGCATTGGCAGCATTGGGCTATGGTGCTTTCTGGTTTTCCTGCTGCTGATGTATTTTGCGGCGTCGTTCAGTCCGAACGTACCGCCGCAAAATCAGCTCGCCTGGGGCGCACTCTCCATGTGGATCTTCGTTCCCTGGGCGTATTGGATCGACCGGCACCGCGAAGTTCGGACGTAAGCCGACTACTTCAGTTTGCGGTCGAAGTATTCGGCCTCCGCCATGTAGGCCTTGATCCAGGACTTCCACATCAGGAAGCCGTGAATCTCGTCGGGGAAGATGAGTTCTTCGACGTCGGTGCCGTGTTCCTCGAGTTTTCCCGACAAGTCCACAGTTTGAGAGAAGGGGACGTTACGGTCGTCGTCGCCCTGGATGAGGAGGACGGGAGATTTCCAAGTACCCACGGAAGCTTCCGGAGAGGAACTGAAGGCCAACTTCAGTGCTTCCTTGTAGTCGGGGGAAGTAGCGGGGTCGTGCACCCAGTCGGGCAGGAAGGCGGACCAGTCGTGGACGCCGTGAAAGTCAACCCCGGCGGAGAAGATGTCGGAGTTGCGAGCGAGACCCATGGCGGTGAGGAAGCCACCGTAGGATCCGCCCCATAGACCGATTTTGGATTTATCCACGCTGGGCACGGACTGCAAGTAGTGTGCGCCGGCGACAACGTCGTTGTACTCGGCCGCGCCACGCCAGACGGTGTTTGCCGGATGCTGGAAATCGTAACCGTACATGATGCCGAGGCGGTAATTCACGGAGAGAACCACGTACCCTTTGCTCGCCAGGTATTGATTCATGGCGTAAGCGTTGTGGTAGTAGTCCATGTAATGGAAGCCGAGTAGCATCTGGCGGCTGGGGCCGCCGTGGGTGAAGATCAGCGCCGGATGGCTGGTTTTGCCATCTTTCGGAACGAAGAGCTGGCCGTGGATCTTGAAACCGTCGGTGCTATCGAAGATGACTTGCTGCGGAACGACGAGTTGATCGGCGGGGAAATCTTTGGGAAGAACTTCGGTGGCGATCATCTTGCGACCGTCGGCGGTGAGTTGGTACGGCATCGCCGGTGAGGTTGCGGTGGAACCGAGACAGACGATTTTGTCGCCGATGAGTGCCGGAGCCCATTCGATGGTCTCGCCGCGACTCAATTGCTGAGGCTCTCCACCGGCGACGGCAACCTTCCAGAGATGACGGCGGTCTTCGTCCTTCGAATCAAAGGTGAATTCGTTGGAGGAGAAGACGAGCGAGTGATTGTCTTTTGACAGGGTCACATCTTCGACATCGAACTCACCCTTGGTGAGTTGGGTAGGCTCGCCGCCGGTTGTGGGAACGGAATAGAGATGATTGCGATTGTCGCGGGTGGAAACGAAGACGATGCGATCGCCGGCGAAGAAGAACGAGGTATCGATGAAGTGAGGCAGAGAGTCTCGCAGTTGATCGCCGCTGTGCCATATCTCTTTTGCTTGCAGCGTGGCGGCGTCGGCGACGTAGATTGCCCACGGTGCGGGACGAACTGGAATGATCGGCAGCTTGGCTTCCTTGCCGGGCTGACGAACGAAGGCGACCTGCTTACCGTCCGACGACCAGCGCGGGAGATCATCACGGCTGGTGGATGGCGCGAGGTAATGCACTTCGCTGGCGCCGATCTCCTGGATGGCGATGAAGGCGTGATCTGCGCGATTGACGCGGAAAGCGAGACGCTTGCTATTGGGCGCCCAGCGCGGCTCGGAGAGCTCTCCGCGAATCTCATTCAGCTTTTTGGCGGGCTGTTTGCCGTCGATCGGCGCGATCATGATGGAAGATTTCGTGGACCAGGCGACCCACCGGTTGTCGGGCGAAATCTGAATGTCTTCACAGCCTTCGTCACCGCAACCCATGTCGCCGAGTAAGCGCGGCTCACCCTTGTTGACGTCGGCGGCGAATACCTGTTGCTTCGTCCCTGCGGTGAGGCTTTGCGGATTGGCAACGTTGCCGGTGGGATTTAGTTCCGTGCCACGCGCAAAGACGATCGTCCTGCCGTCGTTGGAGATGGCGAGTGCGGCGATGGGCATGCCATCGTCACCGTGATAGTGAGTGACCTGACGCGCGCGAAAGTCGGGAGCGTCGGCAACCCAGACGTTGCGTTCTCCACGAAGGTCGAAGACCCAGGCCACGCGTTGCGCATCTCGCGCGGCGACGAGCTCGGTGGGGAATGGAGAACTCATGACCTGCTCGATGGTGAATCCAGATGAAAGGGAGAAGGAGGATGCGATGAGGGCGAAGGCGAGGAGGAAGAAAAGTCTGAGACGCATACGCGGCACAGAATACCATCCTGAAATTTTTGCGTTAGGTAAGTTCGCGAAAGCTTGCGAAGGATCTTTCAATTTCTAATTTCCAGACAGATTAAGAGATTTTGGCGAAAAGAATTTTTTGAAATGAGGAAGGAATTTGTTCTGCGGAATTTTGCGCAAAGGAAAAGGCCGCCCGGCAACTCAGGCGGCCTTTCCTTCAAGGGAGAATAGTTCCAACGGAGGCTAGACCGTAGAAACTTTCTGGAGAAATACTATGAGGTGGGTAGGGGGGTGTCAAGCGAATTTTCGAACTTAAATGACTGGTTTATCAATGACTTACAAATTTGTCTCCGGAAAGTAAAAGTGACACAATTTGTCAAGTTGAGGATATGGAAAACTGTAAGTAAGCTAATTCCAGACACTTAAGCGCGGATCAACGCAAGTCGAGGTTGATGAAGTCGCCTTCGTCACCCTTGTGGAAACGGCCGGGAAGGAAGCGGGTAACGAGGACGCGGGCACCGCCAAAGAAGACCCCGAAGACCAACCCGATGACCAAAAGGATGCCGATTAGACCGAACGCGGCGACGATGAGATTGCCAACATTGTCTCGGGGAGCGATGCGGGTGGCTTCGGTCCAACTGACGGTGGCGTCGAAGTTGACGGAGCCGACTAACGACTTTTCATCGGAGAGTGGAAGCGCGCCGGTCATGAGAACAACTTTGTCGCCGGTACGTTTTGCAAGGAAGCCTGGAGTGCTTCCCATGGTGTTCTGGAAATTCTGCAGGCGTTCGGTCGCAATCTCCTTGGTCGGATAGGAGACGATGACCATCGTGGATTTCTGATCGCGATCGGAGTAATCGCCGAGGGCTACTTCGGCGGTGGGGTACTTCTCAAAGTTCACCTGCTCGGCGGTGACGGGCGGATGCACGAGTGCGAGCGCGGTTGGCCCGATGATGTAACGCGAAGTCTCGCGAACCAAATGTTCTTTGGGAAGGTAACCAGGCAGGTTGGGCGGAGTCGCGTTATTGCCTCGGGCGAAGGGCAACTCCTTGGCGAGCACGCGGAGATCGGCCGCGGACATGGCGGTAACTTTGTCCAGCGTGGCATCGACCAGGACGTTGCTGTGGAAAAAGAGTATGCGCTGGTTGGAGGACGCGGCGGCATCGCCGATCTCCTCATTCTGCATTTCCGGGGAACGATAGAAGGAGAAGGCACCGTAGGCGCCGGTCACGTTGTCAAAACGTGCGGCCTTAATGGTGATGCGCCGGCCACCGCGGGTGTAATCGGCAGATTCGTAGTCGCGAAAACCGTATTCTTTGAGCACTGCGGGCATCGCAGCGTCTACCTGCGCGGGATCGCTGCCGTGTTTTACGGTGGAGGCACGCTGCCAGCCTTCAAAATTCTCGGGCAGCAGAGGATCGGCGGCAAATGCCCCCCCGGCACTCAGACACAATACGGCGATCAACGCAGCGAAACGATTCATGATGAAAGTCGGCCTACAGTCTTGTTATTAGACTACACGGAATGCAGAGAAGTTTCCGGAAAGCGGGTTATTGGCCGCTGGCCTTGGTGACCTGCTGAGCCACTTTTACGCTGCTGAGGCTGCTGACGTACTTGGAGATGCCTTTGTAGAGGGATTCGGCGATCTTCTGGCGGTATTCGGGGGTGCGGAGTTTCTTTTCGTCGACGGGATTGCTGAGGAACGAGATCTCGGCGAGGATGCTGGGCATGTTGGCGCCGATTAGAACGATGAAGGGAGCTTTCTTCACTCCGCGGTTGCGCATGGAGAGGTTTTTCGACGAGAGACCCATGGCTAAGGAGGATTCAACATCACTGGCGAGTTCGCGGGACTCGTCGATTTTGTCTTTGAGGGTGATCTTCTTTACCAAGTCCTGCAACTCGTGGATGGAGTTTTGCGAGACGGCGTTTTCGCGGGCAGCGACGTCTAGGGCGCCGGGGTCGGAAGTGAAATTGAGGTAATAAGTCTCAACGCCACGGGCGGAGGTGTCGCGACTGCTGTTGGCGTGTACCGAGATGAAGAGATCGGCCTGGTTCTGATTAGCGATGGCGGTGCGGGTCTCGAGGGGAATGAAGGTATCGTCGTCGCGGGTGTACACGACGTCGGCACCTAATCGATTCTCAAGCAGGTTCCCGAGACGCTGCGCGACATCGAGCACGAGATCTTTTTCCATCAGTCCGTCGGGACCGATGGTGCCGGTGTCGTGACCGCCATGGCCGGCGTCAACGACGATCTTGTTGATCTTCAGACCGAGGGCGCGGATGAGGGATCGATCGCCGCTGGAAGTAGGGGCGGCCTCGTGAATCTCAGCGATTTCAGCCTTGGTTTTCTTGGAAGCTTTCGCGGTCTTGGATTTGGGCTCGACGGCTTCGTAGGTAGGCTTGGTGGTGGGCTGCGCGGTGGCTTTTACGCTGTTCTTCGGGTTGGGAAGATCGGCATCGGGCTTGGGCAGCGGCTTGCCTGCTTCCTTCGCCTCTTTGTATTTACGTTCGTAGTCGGCGGCCTCGGCACGCAACTGATCACCGGACTTCTTGGGAGCGTTGGCGTCGGTCCAGATGGCGACGTTGTCGGCTTTCTGCGAGGTCTCGGGACGCTTGGTTTCGCTCTGCGAGGATTCGGTCTCTGCCGCGAGCTTCTTCGTCTTGCCCTTCGGGGAATCGAACTTCGGCTCGGGCTCTTTCGCTTCCGCCAACTCAGTGCGGATGGAATTTATTTTGTCTTTCGGAGTTTCGGCTTTTCCCGGTTTAGCCGTCGCGACGGCGATTGCGGGCTTTTTGCCGTGGATGTCGATGATCAAGCGATAGGGATTGGGTAAGAGGAAGGCGGAATAGTCCGCGACATCTTCGACGTCGAGAACGATGCGCACGACATCGCGCTGGTAGGGAGCGACGCGCACAGTGCGCAGGAAGCCGTCGCCGACTTCGAAGGTCTTGCCGATGAGGGTGGAGGCGAGCTTCGCGTTGTGCAGGTCGAAGAAGATGCGGTCGGGCTTGGGGATGCGTCCGGCTTCGTACTTCACTTCGTCGTCGAGATCGATGGCGACGCGGGTGTAGTCGGGAGTGGACCAGTAGCGGATGCCATTCACGGTTGGCATGGCCGCGTGCTTCTTCTCGGCGACGGCGGCTTCCTTTACTTCGGTTGGAGTCGTCGGCGGAGGCGCGGTGAGATCGGCTAACGCTTTTTGCGCTTGCTCGCGAAGTTGTGATTTTGGATAGCGTTCGACAAATTCCTCGAAAGTGGCTTGGGCTCCGGCGTTGTCTTTCAAGTCTTCTTGATAGATCTGGCCGATGGTGAAGAGGGCGTCAACGCGGTACTTGCTGCCGGGGTATTGCTTGCGCAGGAACTCGTACTGGGTGATCGACTCTTTGAGGAGCTTTTCGTCCTGGAACCTGCGGCCTTCTTCGGCGAGTAACTCGGCAACGGCCATGATGCTGGCGTCGGCTTTCGTCGATGCGGCGCTGGTGTAGTAAACCTTGCGGTAGGCGTCGATGACCTTTTGATACGACTGGCGGGTGCGATCCTGCTCGGGGCGTCCGTTGAGTGCCTCGCGCATGCGTTCGGCCTGATCGTACTCCGTGCGCGCGAGTTCTCTTTTACGGGCGGGAGAGGTTGCGAAAGCAAGCGAGGCTGTTGTGGTCAGCAGGATCAACACTGCGATCCACTGTGTGCTTTGCCTGATTCGGACCCTGCACCCCATCGGTGACTGCTTCAGATCTCCTACGGATAGCATGGAGCGGTTTCGGCGGTTAGTCAACGTTGTTGAACGTCAGCACACCTTGTTGGTCACGATAGACCTTGATGGGTGTTCGGGCCGGGGCAAACTGGAGGTTCAATCCGCCGTTGTAGAGATTTGTAATCTGGCGGACGTAATTCTGAGTTTCGTGGAAGGGAGGGATGCCGCCGTGCGAAGTGACTGCCTTTTCGCCAGCGTTGTAGGCGGCGAGAGAAAGCTTCACATCACCGTGGAAGTCTTCGAGCAACTGGCGGAAGTGACGCACGCCGGCGTCGACGTTCTGCTGTACATCAAATGGGTTGGTGACTTTGAGTTCGCGGGCGGTGCCCGGCATGAGTTGCATGAGTCCGATCGCGCCTACGCGAGAAACAGCGTGCGGGTTGAAGTTCGATTCAACCTTGATGATGGCCTTCACGAGATTCGGATCGACGCCGTGGCGGGAAGCGGCTTGATTGATGGCTTCTTCGACTTCGGTGGTGGTGACCGCATAGCCGCGAGCGAGTTTGCCGAAGTTCGGGTCTTTGTCGGCGGGCTCGGCGATGAGCTTCATCGGATCCTGATTCGCAGTTGGCTGGGAGTCGACGTAGCTGCGGACTTCCGCGGCCGCGCTTCGGGCTGCTCGCAAGGCGGCGGGATTGGCGTTGGGCACCGGCTTCCAACGATGCTCGGTGTTGCTCCAGAAAATCAGAGATTTCGACGATTGCGTGGGACGACCGGCGGGTGTGGCGAACTTGGGCTGATCGTCATCGTTGATGTAGGTTTTGTGGCCATCGACGTCGATGGTTGCGATGGAGCCGGCGTTGGCGGCGGAAGAGACGAGCAGGATCGCGGACGCTAGTGCGATCGAGGACAACGTCTTGCTTACGAGATGTCGAATCCAAAGCATAAGTGCGGTGTTCAAACTCCCGTGGAAGGGCTTTGCTGCCCGACGAATCCCTTGCATCGACATTCGTCCAGAGTGACAGGATTATAGAAGGCAGGATACGGGGTCGCAATCGATGCGAGGCTCCTTTGGTCCATGTACCTTTGCCCTTTAACGCGCGGGATACAACTGGGGTGCGGCAAAGGCTGCTTTCACCTGAGGTTGCGAGAGATACCAGATGATGATGCCGCCGATTGCCAAGCGGATCATGATGAAGAACAGGCTAAAGATGTGGAAGTGCAGCATAGAGATGAAGAAGCTCATGATCCCGAGAGCCATTCCAATGCCGGTGAGAACGATAGTCAGCATGCGGCCCCATTCTTTAAGGTTCCACAGGCCGAATCCGCAAATGGCGTTGAGGGCGGCACCGACCAGGAAAAAGACACCGACCATGGCGCCAATGAAAGCGCCAATGCCGGCACCGGCTGCTCCCGCACCCGCTTGCCGTGCAGAGGTACCGATCATGGAGCCGATGAAGGCGCCGCCGAGGAAGGTCGCGATCGCGCCCAGCACTAGCAGACCCGTACCGATGAAGAGCAGGATGGCGAGTACGGTGACCCCGGTTGGTCGATTCATGGCGGCTCCTTCTGATTCAGAGATGGTGGTTGCGATGAACCCTAGTCCAACGAGCGCGAGGGGTCAAGTTCGAAAGGATGTTCAGGGCTATCAAGAAGATCGGGACGGCGGGGCATTTATACTGTTGATAACCCATGTCAACCAAGCTGGACGAGATACTCACAGTGACGCGACGCAACCTGACAGCGGCCAAGTCGGCGGGGCGGGTGCGCGAGTTGGAAAGGCGCGCGAGTGAGCATCGTCCACGGGGATTTAAGAAAGCGCTGGCGGAACGGGCGAAGACAGGATCGGCGATCATTGCGGAACTGAAGAAGGCTTCGCCGTCGAAGGGATTGATTCGCGAGAGTTTTGATCCGATCTCGTTGGCAAAAGAATTGGAAGCGGCGGGCGCGGCGGCGCTCTCGGTGCTGACCGATGTGCCGCATTTCCAGGGATCGCTGGAGAATTTGGAAAAAGCCTCGGCGGCGGTGGAGATTCCGTGTTTGCGCAAGGATTTTATCGTCGATCCGGTACAGATCGTGGAGGCACGGGCGTTTGGGGCGGACGCGATCCTGCTGATCGTGGCGGCGCTTGAAGACCAGGAACTGCGAGACCTGCGTGGCGAGGCGAGAAACCTCGGGCTCGATGTGCTTTGCGAGGTGCATGAGCGCGACGAGTTGAAACGGGCGGCGAATCTAGGGTTCGACTTGATTGGGGTCAACAACCGGGACTTACGAACGCTGGAAGTCGATGTGGAGAATGCCTTCCGCTTTCGAGAGGAATTTCCGCCGAACGCGGTGCGGGTAGCGGAGAGCGGGATTGAGAACCGGGAGACAATTGCCCGATTACGCGAAGCGGGGTATCACGCGTTCCTGGTGGGAGAGCGGTTGATGCGGGCGGAGTTGCCGGGAGCGGCGTTGCGGGAGTTGCTGTCGTGACCTGGATCAAGATCTGCGGGAATACGAATTTCGAAGATGCAAAGCTGGCGGCGGACCTGGGGGCGGATGCGCTCGGGTTCATCTTTGCGCCGAGTCCAAGGAGGATTTCGCCGATCGAGGCGAGCACGATTACTTCGAAGCTGGATCCGAAGATTGAGACGGTCGGAGTGTTTGTGAATCAGCCGCCGTCCACGATATTGAAGACGGTGCAGCGCGCAGGGCTGACGGCAGTGCAGTTGCATGGCGACGAAGATCCGGAAGCGGTTCGCAACCTGCTTGCGCTGGCGTTTCGGGAAAAAATTAAGCTGAAGATCTACAAAGCTGTTCGCATGAGCATTATCGATAACAGCTTTGCCTGGGACACCGAGTCTTCGAAGATGCTCGCCGGGATGGTTTTGGATTCGGGGACGCCGATCCAGCGTGGGGGTACAGGCAGGAACTTCGATTGGGATGAAGCCGCCCCGCTGGTGCGCGTGTTATCGCGGCGGACCAGGATCATTATCGCCGGTGGATTGAATCCGCAGAACGCGGCGAAGGCGCTGACGTTGTTCAATCCCTTTGGACTAGATGTGGTGAGCGGCGTGGAGCGCGAGCCGGGGAAGAAAGATCCGGACAAGCTGCGCGCATTTTTCGAAGCGGTGCATCAAGCCGAGCTGAGACAAGAAAACTTATAAATGGCTATCAAGAGTAGTGCGAAGACAGTGAAAATGCCGGCGAAACCCGCGGCGAACAAGAACGGAGCGCAGCCGGGCTACTTTGGCGCGTACGGCGGACGATTCGTTCCCGAAACTTTGATGGCGGCGCTGCAGGAACTCGACGCGGCGTATGAGTCTGCAAAGAAGGACAAACGCTTCCGCGAGGAACTGGATTCCTTGTTGAAGAATTATGCGGGGCGACCGACGCCGCTCTTCTATGCGAAGAATCTCACCGAAAAACTGGGTGGCGCGAAGATTTATCTGAAGCGCGAAGACCTGCTGCACACTGGCGCGCACAAGATCAACAACTGCATTGGACAGGGGTTGCTGGCGCGGCGCATGGGAAAGCATCGCATTATTGCCGAAACCGGCGCGGGACAGCATGGCGTGGCCAGCGCTACGGTTGGCGCACTCTTCAACATGGAGTGCGTGGTCTACATGGGCAGCGAAGATGTGCGACGGCAGGAGCCGAACGTCTTCCGCATGAAACTGCTCGGGGCGGAAGTGGTTCCAGTAAATTCGGGTTCTTGCACCTTGAAAGACGCGATCAATGAAGCGATGCGCGACTGGGTGACGAACGTCCGCACGACACATTACATGCTTGGGAGTGTGCTCGGGGCGCATCCTTATCCGACGATGGTGCGGGATTTCCATCGGGTGATAGGCCGCGAGGCGCGGGCGCAGATTTTGAAAGCCGAAGACAAACTGCCGACGGCGGTGATTGCCTGCGTGGGCGGCGGGTCGAATGCAATCGGTGCATTCTTCGAATTTATCGGCGACAAGAAAGTGCAACTGATCGGTGTGGAAGCCGGCGGGCGCGGCAGCGGGCTTGGAGATCACGCGGCGCGGTTCCGCGGCGGAGCGCCGGGCGTACTGCAGGGAACGTATTCCTACCTTCTACAAGATGAGTTCGGTCAGGTTGCGGGTACGCACTCGGTTTCGGCGGGGCTGGATTATCCGGCGATTGGGCCGGAGCATGCGGCGTTGGCCGACCTGGGGCGGGCAGAGTACGTGGCGGCCAGCGACGCCGAAGCACTTGCAGCGTGCAGTATGCTTGCAAAGACAGAAGGCATTATCCCGGCGTTGGAGTCGGCGCACGCGGTGGCGGAGTGCGTGAAGCGCGCGCCGAAGATGCGGAAGAGCGACGTGGTGATCGTGAACGTTTCGGGTCGCGGCGATAAAGACATCGGGATCCTCCGGGAGCATCTGAAGTTCTAGTTGCAGGTTGAAGATCATGACAAAGCTCAGACTGCTCGCGGCAGCAGTGACGATGGTGGCAGTTCTTCTGGCTTGCGGGAAAAAGTCTTCGGACTTACCGAAACCGGAGCCTACGCCGCTGTTCAAGCCGGCGATGAGCTATTGGAACTTCGAGAAGACGCGGCGTGAGCTGGGTTATAGCCGCTGGGACACGGTTGAAGACCGTCAACCGCTGGTGAGCGACCGGCGCCCGCCATTTCGATTGCTGGTGATTCGGGTTCCGGAATTGAGCAGTCACGGCGTTTCCGGGCGCCTGGTGTTGTGGTTCTTCAACGACCGATTGATGCGGACGCAATATTATGTGCCCAACATCAAGGAATATCTGGATGTGGCGGCTGCAGACCAACAGATCTCGCTGGCCAACGATATGACGGGCGGAATTCCGCCGCATACGCGGGTGTGGGTCGGTAAAGAGGGCGATGGGAAATCGTACCTTGGCATGCAGGATGAGATTTTGAAGCAGCAGATGGACGATTGGATCGCGCGCTACTCGGCGCAATAGGAAACATGGCCATTCAATTTCATAAGAGACCGGGACTCGTCGCGTACATCACCTGCGGTGACCCCGATCTTGAGACAACGATCGACATCATCCTGGCAGCGGTAGAAGCGGGCGCGGATGTGATCGAGTTGGGAGTGCCGTTCAGCGATCCGGTGGCGGATGGTCCGGTGATCCAGGCGGCTAGCGAACGGGCACTGGCAGGCAAAACGAGCGTGAGGGATGTGCTGGAAGTGGCGCGGGCGGTGCGAAAGCAGACCGACGTAGGGATGATCGTGTTCTCATACATGAATCCGTTGCTGCGGTACGGGCTGGAAAAGTTCTGCACCGATGCTGCAAGCGCGGGCGTGGATGGCGTGCTGGTAACAGACCTGCCAGTAGAAGAGTCGGGGCCGTATCTCACGGCGATGACGAAACACCAACTTGATCCGGTGTTCCTGGTGGCACCGACCAGTCCGGATGTGCGGTTGAAGATGATCGCGGAGAAGAGCCGGGGATTTGTGTACGCGGTTTCGCGGACGGGTGTGACCGGAACCCGCCAGGAGGTTGCGGGCGATGCGAAGGAACTGGTGAACCGGCTGCGGAAATATACGAAGCTGCCGATCGCGGTGGGATTCGGGGTGTCGAATGCCGAGCAGTTCGCCGAAGTTGGGCGTTTCGCCGATGCCGTGGTCGTGGGCAGCGCGATTATGCAGCGAGTCTTCGATCATCCGGGGGATGAAGCGGAAGCGGTGAAAACGTTTGTACGCGGATTGACCTCGGCGATGAAACCCGCAGCCGCACGGAGAGGCTGAGCCGCATGGATATCGCGGACTGGCGAAAGAAGATCGATGCGCTGGACCAGGAGATCCTGCGACTGCTCAATGAGCGAGCCCATGCTGCAATGGAAATCGGGAAGATCAAGGAGACGACGCACGCGGCGGTGTACGAACCCGACCGGGAACGAACGATTTTTGCCAACTTGCATAAAGCTAACCATGGTCCGCTGACCAACCATGACCTCACGCAAATCTATGGGCATCTCATCTCCATCATGCGCGACCTGCAGACGCGCCGCTAAAACCGTATGACAATCCAGCGCATCACGATTGCCGGCCTCGGATTAATCGGTGGCTCGCTGGCGCTCGCCTTGCGGAAGGCGGGATTCGCGGGGGGGATTGCGGGATGCGATCGCGCGGAAATTCTTGGTGCGGCAACGGAGCGCGGAATCATTTCGAGCGGTTCGCCTGATCCAATTGTCGCCGCGCAGGGAAGTGACGTAGTCATGCTGGCAACGCCGGTGGGCGCAATTATCGACCTGATTGAGCGGATCGGGCCGGTGATTCCGCCGACCACGCTGCTCACGGATGTCGGCAGCACGAAGCGAGAAATCGTGGAGCGTGCGCAGCAGGTTTTTGGCAGCGCGGCGGGGACGCGATTTCTTCCCAGTCATCCGATGGCGGGATCCGAGAGTGCGGGGCTGGAACATGCGAACGCGGATCTCTTCCGCGACGCGCCGTGGATTTTTACGTTGATCAATGGTCAGCCTGAGGCGGGGACGGTTGCGGCGGAGTGGATCGCGCTGGTAGAGAAGGTCGGTGCGATGCCGGTGTTCCTGGATGCGACGCGACATGACCGGCTGTGTGCATGGACGAGCCATTTGCCGCAGTTGCTCTCGACGGCGCTGGCTTCGGCGATCGAGGCTGAGTTTGGGAACGATGAGGCAATCCGGAAGATCAGTGGGCGCGGGTTACAGGACATGACGCGGCTGGCTGGAAGTTCCTACGCGCTCTGGCGCGACATCGTGGGAACGAACGCACAGAACCTGAGCGACGTGCTCCTCCAGTACGAACAGCATCTTTCGCATCTGCGCGACAACCTGCGCGGGCCGGCGCTTCGCGAAGAGTTCGAAGCCGCGAACCTCTTTCGGAAGAGATTGAAACCCTGAGCTTCTCCCGAAAAGGTTTAGTACAATCCTCTGTTCCGTGAGGCACATTCGATGAATAAGGTAGTGGCAAACGCGGAGGAGGCGGTCCGCGATATTCCCGATGGCGCGACCCTGATGGTCGGCGGCTTCGGATTGTGCGGCATTCCGGAGAACCTGGTCGCGGCGCTGGCGAAAAAAGGCGTTAAGAACCTTCACACCATCAGCAACAACGTGGGCGTGGATGAGTTCGGGCTCGGGATACTTCTCTACAACAAGCAGATCACCAGCCACAAAGGCAGCTACGTTGGCGAGAACAAACTGCTGGAGGAGATGGTGTTGTCGGGCAAGATCGATCTCGAACTGATTCCGCAGGGGACGTTTGCGGAGCGGATTCGCGCGGGGGGCGCGGGCATTCCGGCGTTCTTCACGCCGACGGGATATGGGACGATCGTTGCGGAAGGCAAAGAGACGCGAGAGATCGATGGGCGTGAATATGTGCTGGAGCGGGCACTGAAGGCGGACTTCGCGCTGATCAAGGCGTGGAAGGGCGACCGGATGGGGAACCTTGTCTATCGCAAGACGGCGCGGAATTTCAATCCGATGATGGCGACGGCGGCCAAGGTGACGATCGCCGAGGTGGAAGAACTCGTCGAGCCTGGCGAGTTGGATCCGGACATGGTGCACACCCCGGGGATTTACGTGAAGCGCATCTTCCAGAGTGTGGGTCTTGAGAAGCGGATTGAACGACGAACGTTGCGCAAGCGTCCTGAGGGGAACAAATAATGGCGACCGCTCCGAACATCAACAAGCAGAAGGACCACGAGAAGCGGGAACGGATTATCCGCCGAGTGGCGCGCGAGTTGCGCGATGGGTATTACGTGAACCTCGGGATCGGCATGCCGACNNCCCGACCTCATCAACGCGGGGAAAGAAACGGTGACGGAGCTTCCGGGCACGGCGTATTTCTCGAGTGCAGATTCGTTCGCGATGATTCGCGGCGGACACATCGATTTGAGCGTGCTGGGCGCGATGGAAGTGGATGAAGAAGGGAATCTCGCCAACTGGATGATCCCCGGAAAGATGGTGAAGGGGATGGGCGGGGCGATGGACCTGGTCGCGAGCGCGCGTCACGTGGTGATTGCAATGGAGCATACCAACAGAGATGGGCAGCCGAAGATCCTGAAGAAGTGCACGCTGCCGATCACGGGATTGAAAGTCGTCGACGTGATCGTGACCGAGATGGCGTACATGACGGTCGATCCCGACAAGGGAATCGTGTTGGAAGAGATCGCGCCGGGGCTGACCCCGGAGGATGTACAGAAGGCGACGGAGGCGAAGTTGATTGTGAGCCCGTCGTTGAAAACGATGGAGTGCTAGCGTTGACCTACGATTTGGCGCTAGTTCGGGGTGAGTTCTGGACGTGTCGGGGAAGGAAAATCGCGATTCCGCATCCAACAGCAATCCCGGAGCTGATTACGCCGAAGGCAAAAAAAGCAAGCTGCAAAAAGAAACTCGCGGTACGGACATCGGCATGCATTCTCTGCGCGCCAAACATCGGCGCGATTCCCAACGCGCCCGTCGTGGCGGCGGATAACGCGTAACGCTCACGGTCGAACGCTTGCAGTTTACCTTTCCATGCAGCATATCCGACTGTGGCCGCGATGAGAGGAGTTCCTCCGAAAAGAGCGAGCAACATCAGCCCATCTACGATTGGTAAGTAACGTGGGTCCATGTTTGTGGAAGCGTAGGCGACTGCAACACTGAAAATCAAGAGTGATTTACTGAAGGTGCTGTTCTTACGAGGCCGCTTCCACGATCTGTTCCTCTTCCTTTACCTCATCGCTGACTACTTCAAACCTCAAGAGCTGGGCGCGCCCAAACGAAGTCGTTAACGCGACATCGGTGGCATCGCGTCCGACGGCCATCAGCACGCGGCCGATGCGCGGGATGTTATGTCGCGCGTCGAAGGTCCACCAGCGGCCGCCCAGGTAAGCTTCAAACCATGCGCTGAAGTCCATCGGGCTCGGTGGCAGAGTGATGCCGATATCACCAAGATAGCCGGTCACGTAACGCGCCGGGATATTCAGGCACCGGCAAAAAGTTACGGCGAGGTGCTGGAAGTCGCGGCAGACACCGACGCGTTCGGTGTAGACATCGAGCGCGGTGCGAGTCGGGCGCGCGAAGTGGTAGCCGAAGGTGACTTTGCTGTGCACCCATTCACAAATCGCCTGCACCCGGGTATAGCCTCGCGGGACGTTCCCAAAGAGCTCGGTCGCCACCGGAGTGAGTAAGTCGACTTCGCAGTAGCGGCTATTCATCAAGTAGGGAAGCACTTCGGTCGGGAGTTCCTCTACCGGGACTTCTGGGGCGCCGACGTCCTGCGGATCGGGCTCGCCGGAGTCGCGGATGAGTGTCGAATTAGTGAGGCGGAGCTCCCCTTCGGGGGAAAGGAAGCGGGTCATGCGATTACCGAAACCATCGATAAACTCTTCGACCGGGACGTCGGGCGAGACGGTGAGACGGTCGGGCTCGACGAGGTCTTTTTCGCGCGACGGATGCACGTTGAGCAGGGCGACAATGGGGACGCTGGAGGCGAGCTGGAAGCGGATGTCGTAGCCAAGGCGGATCAGCATAAAACGGGACTCTTTTCTCGACGGTGAGCGTGTATTATCAACTCAATCTCCACCGACGGGGCACACACAGTGACATATTGTTTGGGCATTGTTACCAACGAAGGCCTGGTACTCGCATCCGATTCGCGCACCAATGCCGGATTCGACCAGGTGAACAGCACCCGCAAGATGTTCTGGTTCGAGATCCCGGGCGACCGCGTGTTCGTGATCATGAACAGCGGGAGCCTGTCGATCAGCCAGTCGGTGATGACGCTGCTGCGCGACGATTTCGACCAGGGACGCGGGTTGGCGACGGCTCCGTCGCTGTACCACGCGGCGCGGATCGTCGGCGAGGTGGTGCGCCGGGTCTCGGAAACAGATAGGGCTTCGCTGGAACGCGACAACTTCAGTTTCAATGTTCATTTGCTTCTCGGAGGACAGGTGCGCGGCGAAGAGCCCGGCCTCTACCTCATTTATCCGCAGGGAAACCCGTTACGAGCTACTGAAGACTCTCCGTACTTGCAGCTCGGGGAGTGCAAGTATGGCAGACCGATTCTGGATCGTGGGATCGAGAACTCCACGACCCTGGAGGTTGCGGCCAAATATGCCTTACTTTCAATGGATGCAACTATCCGGTCGAACGTTACAGTTGGACCGCCGATTGATCTGCTTCTTTACCAGAAAGACAGTTTGAAAGTGACGCGATATCGGCGGCTGCGCTACGCAGACTCCGATCTGAATTACATTCACGCGGCTTGGGAACAGTCGTTGCGCCGCGCGGTGGAGCATCTGCCGGAGATCCAGTTCGATTACGCAGAACAGCCTTCGCTTCTGAATTCCACCCAGGAGCGGTCGGTCGGGGTGGCGGCAGGCGCACAGCAAGAGCAGGAGCAAGGCCGGAATACGGTCTAGCCGATTACGCGATCTTCCGTACCAAGCGTCCGGGCAGGGTGAAGATTGCCCAGATGAACTCCAGCACGCCATCCACGGCGATGCCGACAATGCGGAACGGCAGCAACAGCAGCCAGATCAGCGGGTAGAGCAGCAGCGCGATGATGGCGAGCGGCCAGCAGAAAATCAGCAGCACACACCAGAGCAGGAAGGTGAGCATGCGTAGCTCCTCACCTTGTTATACGGCTTCCGAAGCCGGGAAGTTCTGGGAATCGTGCAGGTGCTGTTTCAAAAAGAAATAGGTACGCTGGGCGGCGTCGAGCATATCGAGCCCGCGGAAGCCGTGTCCGGCACCCTGGTAGATCTTCATCTCGTGCGGCACGCGATGGGATTTCAGCAGAGACTCCAGTTTGTACGCCTCGGCTACGGGGACGGTGGGGTCTTGATCGCCGTGAAGGATGAGCACGGCTGGGCAGTGCTGCATCTCGGGGATGACTTCGTCGGGCATGCCGCCGTAGTAATCGACGACAGCGCGGATGCGCGGTTGGGTGGCAGCCACGCCGAGTCCGAGATAGGCGCCTAACGAGAAGCCCACGATCCCGATAGAAGACGGGTCGGCGAAGTCCTGCCTGGTGGCGAAGTCGATGGCCTCGGAGATGACTGACAGCCAGCGGCGGTGATAGTCGCGGATCTCCTGCGGGGAGGCCCAGTTTGTGCCGGTGGCTTCGAAGTAGTGCGGGACGAAGACGGCGAAACCGCGATCGGCGAGCATCTGGGCGAATTCGTCGTACTGGATGTGGGCGAAGCCTCCAGAGCCGTGAAGGGCTAGGACGATGGGATGGCGTCCGCCAGATTTAGGGCGGAAGGCGTCGATGCGGATGTTTTGAGTTTGGCTCGGGAACGTGGTGGTCACTGAGGATTAGATGCGCGCGGGAGTGGTTGGTCTCATTCTAACCACTCGGCTTTGTGCAGGGGCTGAAGCCCGAAATTCTGGGAGCGTTGAGCGGCACGGCTGAAGCCGCGCCCTGATACACGGCGTACTTAAATTCCATGCTACTCAAATTCGATGCGGTCCAGAAACCAAAGTACTTCAGCAACTTGCTGAAGCCGTGCCCTGATACAAAGCGACGCCACCTACTGAAGCGCAAAGAAGCGCTGCATCAACGGCAATCTTACTTCGAAATGCGAAGGGACTGGAGGGCGTGCTGATCACGCCAAGTTTGCAGCAGATCCATCATCGTCGCGGCGATTGCGCCGCTTATGCCGAGCGTGATCATGGGAATGATCGCTTGGGCGGTGATGCGTTCGATAATGGAGCGCGCGAGTTGCATATCAGTGACTTTGACTTCACTGAATGTAACCCGCGCACTTCAGAAAAGTTGTCGAGATTCAGGCGCTTACTGTCTCGATTTGTGCGAGCTTCCGTAAAGATTCGTTGTAAGGAGCTTTCGCTACACCACGATCGGTGATGATCCCCGTCACGTAACGGCTAGGGGTGACATCGAAAGCGGGATTTTCGATGTGGACGTTATCAGGGGTCAATTGCTTTCCGGCCATGTGGGTGACTTCGCGAGGGTTGCGCTGTTCGATGGGGATCTGCGAGCCGTCGGCGGTTTCTAGATCGATGGTCGACCACGGAGCGGCCACGTAAAACGGTATGCCGTGTTCTTTGGCGAGCACTGCGACGGTGTAGGTGCCGATCTTGTTGGCAACATCTCCGTTGGCGGCGATACGATCGGCGCCGACGACGACGGCTTTGATTTTTCCTTGAGCCATCATCGCGCCGGCCATGTTGTCGCTGATGACGGTGGTGTCGATCCCGTCCTTCATCAATTCCCAGGCGGTGAGACGCGAGCCTTGCAGAAAGGGGCGAGTCTCGTCGGCGAAGACGTGAATGTTTTTTCCGCTCTCGACCGCGGCGCGGATTACACCGAGCGCTGTGCCGTAACCGGCAGTGGCGAGGGCACCGGCGTTGCAATGGGTGAGGACTCCACCTTCACTCGGCATAAGAACAGCGCCGAAGCGTCCCATCGCCTGGTTGGCGGCGATGTCTTCGAGATGGATGCGTTTGGCTTCGAGCACCATCTCAGTTTTCAGGACCGCGAGCGGCATATTGGAGAGATCTTCAAACTTGCGCTGCATGCGACGAATGGCCCAGAAGAGATTCACCGCAGTGGGACGCGTCTCACCCATGGTGCGGCAGATGGCACCAAAGACCTGGCGGAGTTCCGTGACGGTGGAAACTTTCGCGTCGCGAACCCCAAGTGCGATGCCCATGGCGGCGGCTACGCCGATAGCTGGTGCGCCGCGCACGATCATGTCTTTGATGGCGACAGCGACTTCTTCATAAGTGCGACAGGTGACGTAAAGTTCTTCGGTCGGTAGCTTGGTTTGATCGATGAAGACGACGCCCTCGTCGGTCCATTCCACGGTTTTGATAACGGATTGCATCGGTTCCAATCTTGTCGGGCCGAGCCCGACTTCCCCAGGGGCTAAAGCCCACATAAATGTGATTGCCGAATCACACGGCTGAAGCCGTGTGTTACCTCAAGTCACAAGCGCACTCTCCATCTTACTTGCCGCTTTTTTGTTCGATGTGACGGGCGCGGACTTGGTCGCTGGTGAAAAGCGAGACGAAGGGGGCGCCACCTGCTTCGGACTCGACGGCGGGGCGACCCATGGCTTCGAGACGCTCCACGAGACACATGACGCCGACGACTTCAAAGCCGAATTCGTGGGCGGCGGCGATGGCTTGAATCGTGGAAGCGCCGGTGGTGCAAACGTCGTCGACGATGACGACGCGGGCGCCCTTGGTCTTGAAACCCTCGATGCGATTCTTCATGCCATGTTCCTTTTCAGCCTTGCGCACGAGGAAGCCCTCGATGGGCTTCGCACCCTCGAGCACGCTGGAGATCGAAACGGCGGTGACGATCGGATCAGCTCCCATGGTGAGGCCTCCGATGGCTTGCGGGTTCCAGCCACGCTTGGTGATTTCTTCCAGGAAGGCAAGGCCAGTGAGGCGCGCGCCCTGGGCGCTCAGGGTGGTGACCCGGCAGTCGACGTAATAGTCGCTGGTGCCTCCACTGGAGAGCTTGAATTGGCCTAAAGCGAAGGACTTTTCGGCGAGGATCGAGAGCAAATTGTCGCGATGGCTCATGCTTTAAAAAAGATACCATGCGGGCGAAGACGGACACCCTCAACGCACCAAAGTTACTCGTCGCGGAGGGCTTCGACAGGATCGATGGAGGCGGCCCGGCGTGCAGGGAGATAGCCGGCGGCGAGGGCTGCGGCAACGAGAAGCGCGATCGAACTGAAGAATACAACCGGGTCGTACACGTGGACTTTGAAAAGCATGCTAGCCATGAGACGGGTCAAGCCGAAGGCGGCGATGAGTCCCACGGCGGCTCCGGCGAGAGCGATGCGTAACGCCTGGGTGTTGATCATGCGGAGGACGGCAGAGCGTTGGGCTCCGAGAGCTACGCGAATGCCGATCTCGCGAGTGCGTTGTGCGACGCTGTAGGCGAAGACTCCATAGACGCCCATCAGGGCGAGGACGAGGGCGATGGTTCCGAACGAAGCCACGAGGATGGCATAGGAGCGCGCGGCGGCGGTTTCTGCCGAAAGACGCTGCCGGAGGGTGGACTCGCTGTAAACAGGCATGTTGGGATCAAAGCGCTGCAGCATGTCGCGAAGGGCGGCGATCATCGCAGGTCCGGCAGTGGTGCTACGTACTGCGAGGCTGAGTCCGATGATAGCTTCGCTGCGCTGTAGGGGAGCGTACATGATTGCGAGGTCGGATTTGTCGACGTGCAGATCTTCGATCTGGGCATCGCCGACAATGCCGACGATGGTGGCCCACTGCCGGGTGGAGGTTGCACCGCCGAGGCGCACATGTTTTCCAATGGCATTTTCACCAGGCCAGAAGCGGCGGGCGAAGGACTGGCTGACGATGATGGTTTCGGGAGCGTGCAGATCGTCATGGGTGGTGAAGTCGCGTCCCGCGAGGAGCGGAAGGCCCATGGTGTGGAAGTACCCGGGGGTGACTTCGTCCTCGTAGAAGTTCTGTGGGCTCGCGACGGTGGGGCGGTCCTGGGGCGTGAAGGCACGATTGAGTCCTGGCCAAATAAAAGGATCGACCGCCGTCACAGCAGCACTTTCGACGCCGGGCAGAGCGCGGGCACGCTCGGCGATGCGTTCGGCGAGCAGTAGGCGCGCTTCCGCTTGATAGCTTTCGTTGGGAACATCGAAGCGCAGGGTGACGAGATTGTCGGCCTGGAATCCGGGATCGACGTTCTGGAGCTGCCACAAGCTCTTGATCAGCAGCCCAGCGCCGATGGTGAGAAGGACAGAGAAAGCAATCTCAGCTGCGGCGATGAAGTTGCGAGTGCGGCGATGACCTCCGGTATCGGTGCGAGAGCCAGCAGCGGTCAGCACGTGATGTGGACTGCGGCAGGACAACTGCCAAGCCGGCAAAACGCTGATGCATGCCACAGTTACAAGCAGAGTGAGGATCGTGAAGAACAACACATGGCTGTCGAGGCGCAAGTCGGCAAAGGGCGGCAATTGCAAGGGAAGGGCGAGGAGAAGGAGATTCCTCGAGGCGTTGAATAGAGCGAGGGCAGAGATGGTTCCGGCCACAACGATGAGGGCGGTTTCGTAAAGGACGAGTCTGAAGAGGTTCGCCTGAGTCGCGCCAAGGGCGAGTCTAAGGGCGAGTTCGCGTTCACGGCGTGCGAGACGGACGAGAAAGAGATTCGTGAGATTGGCGCAGGCGACGAGAAGAACCAGAGCGACGGCGACCAGGAGCGCGAGTATTGCGGGTTTGAAGCGGCGGGACCAATCCTGCTGCGCGGGAGCGAGGGCAAAGCTGCGGTCGCGATTATCGTTGGGATAGGCGAGCGCGAGACGGTCACCGATGGCCTGCACTTCAGCGTTTGCGGACTGAGGAGTGACGCCATCTTTCAATCGTCCGAGCACGCGGACCCAATGAATGTCGCGGGTGTGGACGAAGTCGATCTTCGCCACCGCTGGGTAAATAAGGCGGTGGGTTGCGATGGGAGCCCAGAAGTCGGCAGTGCCGGAGTATCCACGGAAGCCGCGTGGCATGACGCCGACGACGGTGAAGACCGAGCCGCTGAGGGTCAAGGTGCGTCCGATGATGGCCGGATCGGAACCGAAACGGCTTTGCCAAAGGGCGTGACTCACAATGACTGCTGGATGTCCGAGGCCATCGTCGCCATTGAAGTCCCTACCGATCCCAGGGTGCACATCGAGAGTCTTGAAATATCCGGAGGTGATGATCTCGCCGAAGAGCCGTTCGGCGCCGCTGCCGCCGGTGACGTCGGCTTCAATGGTGCTCCAGGCGGCGAGGGATGAGAAAGAGTGACTTTCGCGTTCGAGGTCAATGAAATTGGAGACGGCGGTGCCGCCGCGATCAGTCTGGCGAATCGACTCCCAGAGGTGAACGAGTTGCTGCGGATTGCGATAAGGAAGGGGGCGAAGCAGGAGGGCATCGAGCAGTCCGAAGACAGTGGTGTTGATGCCGAGCACGATGGCGATCGTAGTGATGGCCACCACGGTGAAGCCTGGGGTCTTCGCTAGCCGGCGAATGGCATGTTTCAGCTCACGTGGCAGCAACGTCATATCCTCGGCTCCTGACAGTTCTCCGAGTGCGTCAAGTGCAAGTATCGGGCCATGGTGGAGCGGGCGACCCACTGATTTTTCAAGTATTTAGACGACTCAGGTTGGAAGCTGCGCGGATATGTTGTCCAACGGTGCGATCGTGTGTCCGGCGGTGAACACCGGGATTAGTGGAAGGTGTATTCGAACGCGGCCTGGGTTTGGAAGTTGTTGTAGTAGAGGACGTAGCCACCGCGGTTGTCGTCGTCGATCATGAATAAGAGTTGAGAGTGACCGGAGTTGTCGTAGTCTCCGGCGTCCACGAGGCGGAGATTGCCCTGAAGGTAGTGGACGGCTCCGGCGGGATCGATAGTGAACCATTGGAGTTTGAGTCCGTCGCCGCGGAGATCGTCGATGTCGCATCCTTTGAGGGACGTTAAGACAAGGCGCCAGCCAGTCTTTGAAGTAAGCGATTTCAAAATCTTGATATCAATATCGTCGTAGTCGCGAAGTTCTTCTACTTCGCAATCGGTAATCTTCGGATATTTCTGGCGAAACTCGTTTTTCACAAGAGCGATCGTGGGTGCGTCAAACGGGGTGCCCTTCCAGAGATCAGGATCTTTCACGTTGGGGGCGGAAATGGCGACCAGGGGGCGATGGACGGGCTCATCCTGAAAGCCGGAGAATTCGTCGGTGCGGTCTCCGACGGTAGGAATGGCGCCGGTGGCGAGGATCTGCTGCTGGCCGACACGGGCATCGATGTCGATGGCGGCGGGGATGCGGGTTTTGAGGAGGCCGAGTCTGCGGCCCTGAAAGGCGATGGTCCAAGTGGTCTCGCGCGGGAAGTCGGTGGATAGCTTTTGGAGACAGGCTTCCGAGACGCAGTGGGAGTCAAAGGGCTTCCAATCTGAGCCTACCTTATAGAAGACGGCGCGGACGCTGCGGTAGCTGGGATCGTTGGTGTAAGTGCCGCGAGTGTCTTCGAGAACGCCGAGCATGAGGGGCGTGGATTGGGCGTGAAGAGTGGCGGCGAAGAAGATGATGAGACAGAGGCGGCGCATGCGTCGTGGCGAGGATAGCATTGCTGGGGCGCTCGCGCGGGGTGTGATTGAGATGTCGGGTGCCGTCCCCTAAAGGGGACTCTGGCGCGATGCCCTGCTTTTCCCACCACTCACGTGGTGGGCTATTACGTTCCTTGCCTTCGGCACTGGATTCGCGATGCTCCTTCCCGCTCGCCTCACGTGGGTGCAGTTGGTTGCGCCGTCCGAACGAACCGCAAGATGTTTCGGCTGCGAACGCGGAAGGTCTCCGCGTTCTGCGCTCAACATGACAATTCCAGAGGGATCGTTGTTGCTTATAGTGTTGCGATTTCCATAAGCGGGTAGAAGCAGGGCTTATGGGGAGTGATGCTTGTCACAAAAACTTGTGACAAGGGTCACGGTGCTTTATACAGGCGACGAACGACAATCTAGTTGTGTTCGAGGTGTTCCAACGCGGTACTGCCGTGGCTTCGGAAGACCGGGAAAATCCTTATTCAAAAACCAGCAATTTGAGCGTCAAGGGTTGCAGGCGAGCCTTGTGTTTACTGGGGTTTGCGCGATCCGGGGACGGGGAGTGAGAGGCCAAGCATGATGATGGCATACCGGTTCGTCCGATTGATTGAGACGCACTCCGAGGGGCTGGCAAAGGCCTTGCGGAAGAAGATTGAGAACTGTCCGAAGTTGGCCGATTACGGGAATGTACCGGCCGACGAGCTGACGGATCGCGTGTACGAGGTGTACCGCCATCTTGGGGAGTGGTTGCTGGGCAAAACCGAGACCGACATCGAGAAGCGATACCTGGAGATCGGGAAAAAGCGGGCGCAGCAGGGAGTGCCGTCGAGCCAGGTGACATGGACGATCTGCCTGGTGAAGGAAAACCTGTGGGATTACCTGAAGCTCGAGTCGGTAATTGAGCGGCCGGCGGAGATTTTTGGCGAATTGGAGATGTTGGAGTTGCTGGACCAATTTTTTGACCGCGCAATTTTTTATGCCGCAGTGGGGCATGAGCAAGCGCGGGTGGCGATGGCGCAAGAGGCCGTTCGCTAAGGGGAAAGAGCATGTCGTGGTTGGCAGAGTACGAAAGCAAGAAGAAGACAGCGCGGGAAGCGCTGGGGGTGGTCGAGTCAGGGATGCGGGTGTGGGTGCACGCAAACAGCGGGTTTCCGCAGGTGCTGGCCAACGCGCTGGCAGACCGGGCTCCGGAACTGCGGAACGTGGAAGTAGCGCACCTGTTGGGATTGGGTTATGCAAGGTATGCGGAGCCGGAGTTTGCGGCATCATTCCGGCCGAACGCTCTGTTTATCGGCTCGAATGTTCGCCAGGCGGTTAACGAAGGCCGGGCGGACTATACGCCGATCCACCTGAGTGAAATCGAGGCGATGTTCACCAGCGGCGAGATGCCGATTGACGTCGCACTCATTCATGTATCGCGGCCGGATGAGCATGGCTTTGTGAGCATGGGGACGTCGATTGAGACGACCCTATCGGCGGCGCGCGCGGCACGCTATGTGATTGCGCAGACCAACGACCAAATGCCGCGGACCTGCGGCAATACCTTCTTGCATGTGAATGAGATCGACGCCTTTGTCGAGGTGTCGGAATCGCTCGTGGAACTGCCGGTGCACGGGATCACGGACGAGCAGAGAGCGATTGCGCGAAACATCGTCGATTTGATCGAAGACGGCTGCACGTTACAGACGGGCATTGGCGGAATTCCAGATGCCATTCTCCCGCACTTGACGGACCGCAAGAATCTTGGCGTACATACCGAGACGATCAGCGAAGGCGCGATCCCGCTGATTGAGTCGGGGGTGATCAACGGACGGATGAAGACGCTAAATCCCAACAAGGTGACCGTTGGGTTCGTGCTAGGCAGCAGGAAGATGTACGACTACGTCAACCGAAACCAGATCTTCGATTTCCGTCCGAACAGCTATACCAACGATCCGTACGTGGTGGCGCGGCACGACAACATGATCGCCATCAACTCGGCGTTGGAGATCGATCTTACCGGGCAGGTTTGTTCGGATTCCGTGGGACAGTTGTTCTACAGCGGATTTGGCGGGCAGTTGGATTTCATCCGCGGCGCGGGACGTTCGAAGAATGGGAAGCCGATTATCGCGCTGCCTTCGACTGCGAAACATGGAGCGGTATCGAAGATTGTTCCGATGTTGAAGCCGGGCGCTGGGGTGGTGACGACGCGCGCTGATGTGCGTTACGTCGCGACGGAGTTCGGGATCGTAAATCTGCATGGCAAGAGTGTGCGGCAACGGGCGGAGATGCTGATTGGGATTGCACATCCGAAGTTCCGCAAAGAGTTGCAGGAGCATTGCGAAAAGATGAAGTGGACACGCGCCGGAGAATTGGTCGGCGCGGCCACGGTGTAAGAAAGCTAATTGAGGCAATCATGGCGGAAGCACGCGGTTACGTAACGGTAGATGTGGACGAGTGCAAGGGCTGCGGGTTGTGCGTGGAGTCGTGTCCTCCGAAGGTACTGGAGTTGTTGCCGGAGTTGAGTCACCAGGGAGTGCATCCGGCGCACTATGTCGGAGAACGATGTACAGGCTGCGGGATTTGCTACTACTGCTGCCCGGAACCGGGCGCAATTACGGTTTACAAGACGAAGGCGGCGATGAAGCCGCCCGTTAATTCGCCGGAGGGAACCCATGCGGCAACTGTGTAAGGGCAATGTTGCAATCGTAAAGGGCGCGCTGATGGCCGGATGCCGCGGGTATTACGGGTATCCGATTACGCCGGCGAGCGAGATCGCGGAGTATGCGGCGCTGCTGTTCCCGCAGGTTGGCGGAACGTTTCTGCAGGCGGAGAGCGAAGTTTCAGCAATCAACATGGTGTACGGGGCGGCATCGGCGGGAGTGCGGGCGATGACGGCTTCGTCTGGACCGGGGGTGAGCTTGATGCAGGAAGGCATCAGCTACCTGGCGGGATCGGAGTTGCCGTGCGTGATTGTCGATATCGTGCGAGGAGGCCCGGGGTTAGGGAACATCGCGCCGGAACAGAGCGATTACTTCGCGATGACCAAGGGCGGAGGCCACGGATGCTATCGCAACATCGTGCTGGCACCGGCGTCGGTGCAAGAGATGTTCGATTACACGGTCCAGGCATTCGAGCTTTCGGATAAGTATCGGAACCCGGCGGTGATCATGACGGACGGATTCGTGGGGCAGATGATGGAGCCGCTCGACATTCAGTACCGCGAGATCGTGACGCCGGAGAAGCCGTGGGCGGTGAAGGGGAATCGCGAGACGAGGAAGAACCTCATTAGCTCGATTTACCTGACCCCCGATCTGCTCGAGGCACACATTCGACATCTCGATCAGAAGTACAAGGAAATCGAAAAGAACGAAGCGCTTTACGAGACCTACATGGCGGAAGATGCCGAGGTGCTGGTCGTGGGTCATGGAATCATCTCGCGGGTGCTGCGATCGACGGTGGACATGGCGCGTGCGCAAGGGATGAAGGTCGGGCTGTTCCGTCCGATTACGCTGTGGCCGTTCCCATCGAAGGCGCTGGCGAAGGTGGCCGATCGCGCGGCATGCGTGATGACGGTGGAGATGAGCACGGGGCAGATGGTGGAGGACGTGAAGCTGGCCGTGAACGGAAAGGTTCCGGTGGAGTTTTACGGACGTTACGGCGGCAACGTGCCTTCTGCAGAAGAGATCAATGCAGAGCTGTTCTCACGCGTAGCAAGTTTGGTCTAGAGGAAAAGGAGAAATCATGGAAGGGTTTGACATCGTTAAAGAAAAGTCTCCGGCCTTCTACGACCGTTTCGAGCGGAAGGACGAACTGCAAGGGCAGACGCACTATTGTCCTGGCTGCGGGCATGGCGTGGCGCATAAGCTGATTGCCGAGGCACTCACTGAATTGGGGCTGCAGGATCGCACGACACTCGTCAGCCCGGTGGGATGCTCGGTGTTCGCCTATTACTACTTCGATGTGGGCAACGTGCAGGTGGCGCACGGGCGTGCTCCGGCGGCCGCGACGGCGCTGCGGAGATCGAATCCGGAGAGCATCGTGATCAGTTACCAGGGCGATGGCGACCTGGCTGCGATTGGCACGGCGGAGATCATTCACGCGGCGAATCGCGGCGAGAACATTACTGTCATCTTTATTAACAACGCGATCTACGGAATGACCGGCGGGCAGATGGCTCCGACCACGCTGGTGAACCAGACGAGCACGACGTCGCCTTATGGACGTAATCCTGCGAATGAGGGGTTTCCGCTTCACGTTTGCGAATTGCTCGCGAGCCTGGAGGCGCCGGTGTATATCGAGCGAGTAGCGCTGGCGGATGCGAAGACCATCATCAAGGCGCAAAAGGCAGTGAAGAAGGCGCTGACGCTGCAAAGCCAGGGAGCGGGATTTACGTTCGTCGAAATTTTGTCGCCGTGTCCGACGATTTGGAAGAAAGATCCGATCGAGGCGCGCAAATGGGTGAGCGAAGTTCTGATGAAGACATACCCGCTGGGCGTGTTCCGGGAGAAGAAGATTGAGATGCCGGAATGCAAACATGCGCCCCACAAGTCCGTCGCGGAAGCGATTGGAGCGAGTGGGGGCGTGAGCGAGGTGAAGCGGCATCACCATACGCGCGAGACGACAATCAAAGTTGCGGGCTTTGGCGGGCAGGGCGTCCTGCTGCTGGGGCAACTGATCGCCGAGATGGGTATGCGGGAGAACATGGAAGTGAGCTGGCTACCTTCGTATGGGCCGGAGATGCGGAGCGGAAGCGCGCATTGCCATGTGACCCTGGCGCACGATCGCATTGGATCGCCGGTGATTACGCGGCCGGAAGTGGTGGTCGCGATGAATGAGCCTTCATTACGGAAGTTCGCGGAACAGGTCGCGCCGGGTGGAGTCATTCTCTACAACAACAGCAGATTGCCCGAGGACTTCACCTGTAGTCATGCGCGCGTGTTGTGCGTACCGGCGTCGGAAATCGCCGACACACTCGGCTCAGCGAAGATCGCGAACGTGGTGATGCTCGGGGCGCTGCTGGAAGAGACGGAGTGCCTCCCGGCCGAGACCGCGATTAATGTGTTGGAAACTACGGTAAAGAATCCGAAGATCCTGGAACTCGACAAGAAGGCACTCACCGCCGGACGCGAGTTTGTGGACAATCAGGTACGAGTAGGTGCTGTTCCGGGGCCCGACGGCTACGCATATTAATTCTCCTGTTTGAAGACGGCGGTGGGCTTCGTGCCTGCCGCTTTTTTGTGTCTTCCGAACGACTAGTAGATTCCTATTATGGCTGGAGAGACAGCCGCCGCTGTACGCTTGCGCACCGATTGGGCCGCGGATTCTGTGGGGGAATCTACGGCTTCCAAATCAAACCTGGATAACGAATAAGGAGAGGGCTATGTCATCGAGCACCTCTGCTGCGTCTGCATTGTCGTCTGCACAAAAAACGACAGAACGCGTGATTCCGGTCACGCAAATTTTTGTTGTTACGTTGCTGGCTTTGGCTATGGCCTCGTACTTCTGGGTAGATTCCCGCTACCCGGCGCTGCTGAAGAAGCTGCATGCGGGACATTCCGTAAAGGTCTCTGCGCCGATCACATTTGATGCGGTACTGCCGGTGAATCCGAGTATGCCGTTGCCGGTTCGGATTGCACGTACGACCGGGAACTGGCTGTATGCGAACCGGATTGGCATGAGCTTCGGAATTGGCTTCGGGGCGGCGCTGCTGACGCTGCTTCCGATGTTTACGCGGCGGCGGTTTAAGAGTTCGGCGGGAAATACATTGCTAGGCGTGGCGGTGGGAACTCCGCTGGGGGTGTGCGCGAATTGCGTGGCGCCGATCGGGCGAGGGTTGGCGCAGGCAGGAGCGAGCCCGAATACGGTACTGGCGACGATGATCAGTTCGCCGACGCTGAACATCGTTGTGGTGGCGATGAGCTTCAGCCTATTTCCATTGCCGGTAGCACTGACCAAGCTAGCGACGGTGGTCGCGCTGATCGCACTGGTGCCGTGGCTTGCGCCGAAGCCAGTGGTAGACGTGGTATGTGAGGTCGCGTCGGGTGAGGGAACTGCAAGCTCGGCGGTTGCGCTGTTTCTCAAGAACCTGGGAAAGATGATTTTGGTGACGGTGCCGTTGATGATTGTGGCGGCCCTCTTGGGCGCCACGGCGGCGGAGTTGTTGCCGGCAACCAGCTTGGCGGTGCACGTCACGATCCTGGGAATTGTTGCGGTGGCGCTCGTAGGAACATTCTTGCCGGTGCCGATGGCGTTCGATGTGGCGGTGGCATTTGTGTTGATGACACGAGGGGTTCCGCTGCCGTACGTGGTCACCTTACTGTGCACGCTGGGCGTGTTCAGCGTGTATTCGGCGTTGATCCTGGGGAAGACCTTGTCATGGCAGAGTGCGGCGAAGATGTATGGGACGGTGGTGGTGTTGGGGATCCTGGCAGGTGTAGGGACCGGGGTTTGGGGGCAGAGCTCTTGATTCTCCTGGCGGGATGAGTATCGAAAGAGAGAAGTAATAATCTTTGCAAGCGGATTGTTTTCTGACATTCTGTTTCAACAATGGCTCCTAAGAAGGGGAAGAAGAAACCGTTTCGCGCAGTGACGGCGGTGAAGGCACTATCACGCAAGGTGATTGGGGTCGTACCGACGACGCGGGCGGGGCCGGTGAAGAAGAAAGAGAAGACGGCGAAGCATCGACCTACGTTGGGGAAGATGTTGAGCGAAGAATGAGGTGGCTCGATTGGCTTCGATCGTTTTCAGGCTGGAGTCCCGCCGATCGGTAGGGTCGTCTCGATAGCCGCCTCCCTCAGGGGGCTAAAGCCCATCTTTTGCTGAACCTGAATGGCACGGCTGAAGCCGTGCCCTGATACAAGGCGTGCTTAAATTTACAAGGCGTACTTAAATTCCGTGCGTTGACGAATGGAGAGTTTTCAGCAAGCTGTGAAGCCGCGTGCTACCGCAAAACAGAACAACTATCTGTCACACTCCTGTAGTCCCCGAAAACAACCTCGCTCACAGCGCTTTAATCAGCAGGCAGGTTATGTCGTCGTGTTGCGGGGTGGTAGCCACGAAGCGGTCGAGGTCGGCCATGATCTGGTGCAGCATTTGAGCTGGGGTCAACGTGAGGCCGGAGTTGATCATGAGGAGCAGGCGGTCTTCTCCGTACTCCATCGCCTGTTCGTTCTCGGCTTCGATTACGCCGTCGGTAAAGATAACGAGCCAGTCGCCGGGATTGAGAGCGACTGTGCCGGATTGATAGGTTGCGTCCGGCAAGATTCCTAGCGGTACTCCACCGACATCGAGACGCTCGAGCTGTCCTCCTGCGCGACGCAGCATGGGATTATTGTGGCCTGCATTGATATAGGTCAGGGTGCGGTTGTCGGGAATGTATTCTCCGAGAAATGCGGTGGTGAAACGGCGTCCCTGCTGGCTATTGGTGCAGGCGTAACGGTTCATGCCCAGCACGAGATCGTTGAGCGAGACGCTGGTGGTGGAAAGAGTCTTAAGACTGGCCTGAAAGCTGGCCATGAGCAGCGCGGCTGGCATGCTCTTGCCGGCGACGTCGGCGACAGCCATGAGCCAACTGTTGTCGGTGCCGGTGCGTGCGAAGACATCGTAGAAATCCCCGGCCACTGTGTTAGCGGGGCGAGTGATGAACGCGATCTCCATCCCGGGAACGGTAGGCGGAGTTGCGGGCAGGAGCCACTGCTGGATTTCCTTGGCGATCTGGAGATCGCGTTTCATGACGACGCGGTCGCCGATTTCGAGCATGAGCAACAGGAACATCAGCACGCCGCCGTAGAAGCGGGTATTGAAGTCGACCGAGGTGTGCTCCCCGTGAAAGCTGATATCACCCACGATGAGCAGGACCAGTGCGAGCAGAAGAAGCACGCGGCGTGCGGGCGTGAGCTTCTCGAGGATTGCCCAGAAAAACTGTTCGGTGATGAAGAGGAAGCGGCGGCCGGGCTTCATGCCGGCGGTACGGCTGGGATCGATCTCCTTGGAATAGAAGCGGTAGCTGGCGCGAGTATCCGAGCGGAACTGCGCCCATAGCTGGTTGAGTTCCATGCCTTCGGTTATGCGCTTCCAAAATTCGTCGAGGCGTCGACCGAAATTTGGCTTCGGCGGTAGCGGTGATGGCGCAGGGCTGCTCATGAGGTCGAGCAATTATAGAGGCAGGTGGACGAAGAGGTGCGACGTACGTCACAGACACGCACGCCGGGTAGCGGGATGATTTCCATAGCGGCATTCCGTGGGGATGGCTAACGGAACGTCCGCGAATTATTCCGGACAGGAAGTACTTATGAAAAAGCTAATCGTCTGCCTCATTCTGTTGATCTCGGTGCAAGTGCTGGCCGAGGAGAAGATGAAAATCACGGTGAAGAGTACGGAAAAGAATAGCGGGGTCATCATCGTTGCGGTGAACGATGGAAAGAAGATGGCCGAGCTGAATTGCAATGAAGGGTTCCCGGAATGTGCGGCGCCGAAGCCCGGGGAATATTGGATGGTGACGCTGCCGAAGAATCATGGCGTATATGAATGCCAGAACGTGGACCTGTTTCCAGGCGCGTCGGATCCGGACGACGCCAAGAAGGTTGGGGAATACTGCTTGCTTGAGAAGTGAACTCAGCCGTTGACGGCGATGCAGTTTCGTCCGTTTGCCTTGGCTTTGTAAAGAACACGGTCGGCGGCTGAGGGGTGTTTGGAGGTCATGCGGGCTTCCAATCGGCGATGCCGAAACTGGTTGCTTCGCACACAACGCAGTTTGCCATCACTCCAGGCCATTCCTCGTGAACGGAAGGGGGCGCCTGCGAGGGTGCCTCCTTTTCAAACATCGGCTTTATTCTGCTGCGGCCTTGGCGAGGAGAGGCGGACGATACTTGCCCCACGCGACCTGCTCTACCCGACCGACGATGAAGAACCACGCCATGGAGCCGGTGAGAGCGACGGCGGTGACGATGGCGAAGGCCCAATAGAAGTGTCCGGTACGGGCGAGAACGAAGCCGGTGATGACGGGCACGACGACTCCAGCAATATTTGCAATGCAATTCTGAAAACCGACCCATCGCCCTGCGGCTTGCGGACCGGCGAGGGTTTGCGAAATCGCCCAGACGTTGGAGGATGAGACGCCGAAACATCCCATGCCAAGCCAGAGCAGTGCAACACAAAGCTGGTGCAGAGGTGCGATCGAACAAAGGCCAAGAAAAATTCCGGCCATGGCGATGCCTACGCCGGAGAAAGTCTTACGCACGCGAGTGGGAGTAGCGCCGGACTGGATCCAGCGATCGGAGAGGGATCCGGAGATGGTGGCGCATGCGGCGCTGAGCAGGTATCCGGCACCTCCGATTTTTGCCATGGTTGGCATGGAGAAGTGCTGCTCACGGACCAAGTAATAAGGGAGCCAGGTAAGCATGAAGTAATTGAGGTAGTTACCGCAAAAAACTCCGATGCACGTTCCCCACGCGGATCGCAGGCTGAGAAACTCCCAGAGGCTGGGGGCCGAGGTGGAGTTCGCGGGCGGGACGACGTTAGTGCGTGGCATCCACTTGATCCAGGCGGGAAGCCAAACCAGGCTCGCGAAGCCGAGGACGATGAAGAAGGGCCGCCATCCGAAGCGAGCCATGAGAGTGCCACCGAGCAGCATGCCGAAGCCGGGTCCGATGGAGAGACCGGCCGCAACAACTGCGTTCGCTAGACCGCGATGCTCCTCGGGATAATTGAGCGCGATGATCTTGGAATAGGCGGGAAACGAAACTGCTTCGCCCATTCCAACAATGAGACGAAATACGAAGAGAACTGCGAAGACGTGCACGAATCCGGTGACTGCGGTGGCGAGTGACCACAGACAGTAGCCGGCAGCCAACATCCAATAGACGCTGAAGCGATCGACGAGCCATCCGTAGATGGGCTGGAGACAGGCGTACGTCCAGAAGAACGCGGAGAGCAGCAATCCAAGTTGCGCGGGGGTGATCTTGAGTTCGGCCTTCAGCAAGGGAGCGGCGATGGAGAGATTTCCGCGATCGATGTAGTTGATGAAGACGGAAATTCCCAACAACACGAGAACTGCGATCAGTGATCCGGAAAGCCTTTTGCGTTCCGGCGTGCTTGTAGTCGTCATGAATAAGGCGGGCATTGTGCGGGAGGAATGCGGAAATTGCAACGAAATTTGTCAGGCGCTGGAGTGTGAGGAGGCGATCACATTTTCGGCACCGCGAAACAGTTTGCGGAGGGCGCGGATGATCCAGCGGGTGAGGATGACGATGATCACGACCAAGACGATCGCAATGCCAGCGCTGGTGTAAGGATGGCGGGTGGCGAACCAGGTGAGCCCGACGGCGAGAACGTCTTCCCCGGCGCTGAGTGCGATGTTGGAGACGGGCTCGGGCGACGGAGTGATCGCGGCGCGGACCGCAGTTTTTCCGCCGTGAGCAGCGAAGGCGATGGCCGCACCGGCGAGCGCGCCGATGAGTTGCATCTCGGGCGAAAGCGAGGACGTCGCTTTAAACGCGAGCAGGGCGGCGATGGGAACTCGCACGAAAGTATGCAAGGCGTTCCAGACGAGGTCGAAGGCAGGAATTTTGTCGGCGAAGAACTCGATGGTGAAGAGCGCGAGACAAGCACCGATGACCCACCAACTGGAAACAAGATGCAAGGAACCGGGCAGCGTCAATGCGCCGGCGCGGGAGAGTAGTCCGAGAGTGGCGATGGTGGCGTAGGTGTTGAGTCCAGCGGCGAAGCTGGTGGCGACGATGAGGGCGGCGAGTTCAGTACCTGCGAAATGAATGTTCACGTTCGCCAGAGAACTGCGAGGTCGCTCCGAGGCGCTGGAGCGTAGAGGAATTGTCGTCGAAAGCAACCGGGAAAGGAAGGGATTTGGGAAGGCGCTTAGCGTTGGATTCTGGCGACCCGGCGATCGGGCGCAAAAGGCACCTCGTAAAGAATGTGGTCTGCATTCGGAGATTCGGCGGCAACCGAACAGCGAGGCAACACGGAATAATGTCGGGTTGTGGTGAAAAGAGCGCCGGAGGTTACCGTCTCCGGCGTTTTTCTATTTCATCTCAATGCAACGGATAGTCGGGATCCTTTTCATAGGTCTGGCCATATTTGTTCTTGTGACCTTCCGCAACGCTTGGGGCTTCCTTCAATTGGATACGACCAAGATCCAGGGGGGGGGCGCCGATGGTCACCCGGCGCGAGAGACTCGCGAGGTCGTTGGGCAGCGTGCGTTCGTACCAGACGCCCAACTCGTAGTCGCCCGCGGGAAGGTCGATGCTGAATTCGCCTTTGGCATTTGTGATCGCGTAATACGGAGTCTTCAGAGCCAGGACCACAGCACTCATCTGGGGATGAATATTGCAGAAAATGTAGGAGGGCCCGGGACGATTGAAATGGGCGGGGCGAGATGAGCCGCTTTCGTACAAGCCTAAGTCGAAAGGCGCTCCCTCATATACGGAAAAGACATTGTGAAAAAAAGGATCCTTGTTAGGGAACTCGACGACTGCACCCACGGGGACGATCAGAAGGTGTGGTTCGAAATGTTTGTCCTGCTGCACCAGTCGATATTGTTTGGGAGGCATAGGAGGAGCGGGGCCATTGCGCGGCGTAAGCCAGAGCACGACGTTTGACGCATCTTTTGCGAGGCCTTTCTTCCCGACGATTTGAACTGTGCCGGTGGCGTGGATGGTCTGAGCCCCACTGGCAATGGCGACCGCACACAAGGTCAGCGAGAGTAAGGAGACAAACCGCATCAGAAGCTCACTCCAACTCCTAAATTGACGTGCTCTGCGGTAGCGCGTTTGCCGCTGAACTGCACGGTGTTGAGATGGCGGTACTCCAACGAGAACATCAAGTTTGATCGCGGCCGCTGGATGACGTTGAACATGGTAGTCCAGTTTCTCAGATACGGCTCGTACTGGCTTGCACCATTGAAATGATAAAGGTCGGACGCGAACGGACTATCCTCGCCAAATGCGCTGTTCACTTCCCACTTAGCGGCGGGCTTATATTTTAGTTGCGACCAGCCACCGATGGAATTCACGGGGAAGGCGTGGGAAAGAGAGGACGCGGGATCGCCGTCGAAGACAGTGCTGGCTCCGATGCCGCCCCAGAATCCGCCTAAAGCCTGGCCGCGGTAAAGCTCTCCCGCGGTTTCGAAGTGGCGACCGAGGATAACATTCCAATCCAGCGTGCCAGCCCAGCTATCGACGATCCGACCAAAATCATAGTCGTGACGAGCAAAATATCCGCCGATCCCTACCGACGACTTCTGCGTACCATTCCCGAACTGAAGGCTCTGACGGCCGGCGAAGGCGGGCGTTCTCGACTTCTCGCCGGACTCCGGGTAACGCGAAAAATGATCGGAGGAAGGTTCGCCGCCGAGCGGATCGAGCAGACCGAATTGTAATTTCGCGACGAGATTCTCGGATACTTCCCAGCGGCGTTCAGCGACAATCTCCGGCGTCCACGTCCAAAGGTTTCCGGAATAGCCGAATTCAGGCGTGCCAATGGCCGCGAGCGACGTAGGAGAGTTGGGAGAGATGAATGGCTTATCCTGACCGAAGCTGAGCGACCACTTGTTCCAATCGAGTTGCGCACGGGCGACGCGCATGCGAGCGATGCCCATGGTTACGCCATCCAGGGTATTAGGAAATCCGCCGAAGAAATCGAACTGCATCGAAGCTGAGGTCTTGGCGCCCGCGAGGTCAGGTCCAAAGACGTCCACGTTAAGAAGGGTTTGACGCATGGTGGCGGAGATGTTGCCAGCAGCGGTTCCAGGGGTGTGCGGTTCCGCAAGCATGGGAACATCCTGCTCATCGACGGCGCCGCGGGTCGAGGAAGCATTGAAGAGGACGAGGCCCGAAAGACGTACGCGGTATTTCGATCCGCTCTCGACCTTGGTCTGATACTGCTGATCCACGCGGGTGGACAGTAGTTGCTGCTGTTGCTGCAAGGATGCGAGTTGATCGGCAGCGTCGGGAGCAGGCGTGGCGGGAGCAGGTTGGGTGTTGCCGGCGCGAAGCGCAGCCACCTCAGCTTGCAGTTGATGAATCTGGCTCTGCGACTCACGCAGTTCGCTGCGGGTCTCCTGGAGACTGGAGACGACCTCGTGCAGTTCTTGCCGCATCTCCTGCAGACCGGCGTCAGGTTGAGCGCCTTGTTGCGCTAAGAGCGTACTCGCGCTGAATACCAACAAGATGGCCATGTGCTTCATGAATCGCCCCCGGCTTGCCTAGAAGTTGTACGACGTTGTGAGATCACGTGCATTCTGAATCTTTAGGAAGGGCTGCGCTCTTCATCAATGGCGATCGGCTAGGTGGCAGCGTCTGACGAAGAGGCTGCCGATCCCCGCGCCGTATTCACAACCGGCTCATCGGTCGGTGTAGACGCAGCGGGCAAAGTCATGAGGATTACGGTACTGCCCGCGACGGAGTTTTCCAATTCGAGGCTGCCGCCATGGTCCTGCACAATTTTTTGCGCGATAGTAAGCCCCAAACCGCTCCCGTTTTCTTTGCCAATGCTGACAAACGGTTGGAACAATTTTTCGCGAATCGATGGATCCACCCCGGGACCGTCATCGCAGAAGCGGATCTCGACCTTGTGGGCGGCTTCGGTGATGCGTAGAGTCACAGAACCATCCTTCCCTTGCACGGCCTGGCAAGCATTCAGGATCAGGTTGTAAATCGCGCGCTCTAATTTGCGGGCATCGATGCGAGCTTCCGGGCTCGTCGACGCTTCGACCTCAATCTTTATCTTCTGAAATTCGGAGTGCGTCCGGATCAATTCGATTACGCGGAAAATGCTGTTCTCAATTGGAGCGACGGTTGGAGCCAAGGCGTGCGCGGGACGAGAAAGTTCGAGCAAGGAATCGACGAGGTCCGTCAAGCGGTTCACCGCCGTGCGGATCTCCTGGTAGAGCTCTTCACGCTGTGCAAGAGTGAGGTTGGAATCGGCCAGGAATTCCGCATTCGCGAGAACTGCGGTCAGAGGATGGCGCAGGTCATGCGAAATCGAGCCCGCCATGCGGCCGATGGTAGCGAGACGCTCGCTTTCCAGCAGGGTACGTTGCGTCTCTCGAAGCCGGTCGCGCATCCTGGTGAAGGCCTTGGTCAGTTCTTCGACCTCAGCTCCGCCGCCAGGAAGAACAGGGAACGCAAAGTCGCCGGTTCCCAAAGCACTGACCCCAACCGCCAATTTTTCGAGAGGCCGGGTGAAGGTGGTGGCGATGAAATTCACGAAGATGCTTCCGAGCACCACCGCGCCGAATCCGACGATCAGCAGAAGTCTCTGCAAACGCTGGAGAAAAGCAATTGCGTTGTCATAGGACTTCATCACCACCATGGTCACCGGAACAGGGTCATCGGCATTCAGCACGATGCCAGACGAAACGAATTTCTCATTGCCAATCGAAACGTCCTGCGGAGAACCATTGCCGGGATTGAGCGCGCGCGTGTTCTTGAGCTGGGCAGAGGGTAGTGTGCTCACAACGAGGTTGTCACCATAGAGAACGGCAACCTCGCTTGCCGCAACCTTGCTGACCTGCCTGGCAACCTGGCCGTTGATCTCGTATCCGACGACGACCGTACCCAGGAGGGTGTCGCTGGTGCTCGGGCCGAAATAGATGGGCTCGGCATAAACGTCGTAAAGATGTCTGTCGGCGTACCACCATTCTAAAGAATTGGCTGCGGGGACTCGTCCTCCGAGCATTTGTTCGAGGGGTGCGCTTTCGACTCCGCGCGGCTCAGTGTGAAGGCCCACGACTCGTCCAGAAGGATCGATCAACGCTAGCAGGTCGCGGCCGGAGAGCCGAAACAGATCGGCAGAGGCATCCTGAATGGTCGGCGCATGGCGCGAGGTCATCAGGGCTTTGAGGATAGGAAGATTGGCCATCAATCTCGCGGAGGCACGAAGATTGGTTTCGCGCTCCGCCTGGAGATTGCGAAAGGTCGCGACGGAACTTTGCAGGTCGCTGACGATGCCTTCACGAGCGCGAGTAGCGACGGCGTGTTGCACCACGAGCAGGGTCACCACCGTGAGTCCGGCGGAGGTTAACAGCATGGCAATTTGAAACTTGGTTCGGAGCCGGACCCCACCCATGCCATCTCCCGTCTCAGCGATTACTCGACAAATTTATAGCCTGTTCCATGCACGGTGCGGAAGTGAACTGGGTCGGCTGGATCCTGTTCAAGTTTTTGCCGCAACCTGAGCATGTGGGTATCAACGGTACGGGTTGTTGGGTAGCTATGGTAACCCCAAACCTCGTTGAGGAGTTCATTCCTTGAGACCACCCGCTCTTTGTTATTGAGGAAGAAGCGGAGCATCTTGAATTCCTGGGGAGTGAGCGGAACAGGCTGCCCGGCGCGAAGCAGTTCCATTTTGCCGAAGTTTACCTGGATCTCGCCAAAGTTGAAGACTTCCTGTTTTTCGACGCCTTGCGTCATGCGCCGAAGAGCGACCCGCACACGCGCTAGCAGTTCTCGTGGGCTGAAGGGCTTAGTCACATAGTCGTCGGCCCCGAGTTCGAGTAGCAGTACTTTATCCACGACATCACTCGCGGCACTCAAGACCAGGATGGGGACGGTGGACTGTTTCCTGATCTCGCGACACAAGTCCTGACCGGACTTTCCCGGGAGGCGCAGATCCAACAAAACGATCTTCGGGGAAGTTGCAGTAAAGGTGTTCATCGCGGTTGCGCCGTCGGAGACGATCGTGACTTCGAAGCCTGAGGATTCGAAGGTGCGCAACAGCGCCTTTTGCACCGCGACATCGTCTTCGACAACCAGTATGCGATCCATGCGGAGCAAACTCCTGTAAGCAACAGCTAATACCAGCGCGGATTCCGAGTCAATCGGTTGTTGACAATTTGTTTACAGACCGCAAGGTAGGGGCCAGGCATCGCCGTGAAAACGGCTGGAAGAAATGGCGGAAGCGTGTGCGAGTCGAACACACCCTTGACGAGACGAGCCCGCCAAACACCGGTTTTGAAGACCCTTCGGAAGATCTGCCGGGATATGAAGGGTTTAGATTCTACGCTCTCGATTCGAGAGATCCCGCGAATGCCTCCTGCTCAGAGATGCGGCGTTTTGCCGCCATTTGTACAAGGTGCCATCACAAATTCATCACAGCACCGAATGCGTCGCATTTCTAAAACCGTGCGTTCGTGGGCCTTTCAGCAGTTACACAGTTTCCTCAAATCCATGCCTTCTGGGCGATCCGTTCGTCTCGGGAGCATGTGTTGGGGCCGAGACCTCACAGCGATGGCCCTGGGAGGGCTTTCCGTGCGAAGATTGATGGCGTTTTACCGCCTATCGGTCGAGATATTCGAACCTGGTCGATGCCATCGTTGAACGTTAGGTAGTGATAATGGCTGTTCACGACAGCTATCCGCAG
>PLWX01000283.1 GCA_003151155.1 Acidobacteriaceae bacterium | reverse complement strand
CAGCGGCGTCTGCGAGGTTTGTGAACGAACCGTCAGAGCCAAACGTCGCTCCGACTTACGGGCTGGATCGGATGATTCTGGTCACCAGAGATTAGTCTTCTGACCAGCGGAGCAAACTCGAAAACAAGCCAAAATCCCCAATATTCTCGACGGGTAGGAAATGTGGATTTTGAACCAGCAGCGTCGGCAGGCTACGGAGGTGCGGCACCAATTTGGAATCCATCGGTTGATTTAGTGCATTGGCTGCGGTGCCTTCCTGTCAGCAGCCTAAGATGAGTGGGTGCAATAAGAGCGGGAAGGAGCATTTCTTCCCATGGGCAGCCGAGCATCAGGCCAAGATTTCATCGTCGGTACAGAGGTAGGCCACTACCGCATCATCGAGAAGATCGGTGCCGGTGGCATGGGTCTGGTATACAAGGCGGAAGACTCATCCCTGCACCGCTTTGTTGCCCTGAAATTCCTACCGGAACAATTTGCCCATGACCCACAAGCTCTGGGACGCTTCCAGCGGGAGGCGCACGCTGCTTCGGCTTTGAATCATCCCAACATTTGCACAATCCATGAGATCGGCCAGCACGAGGGTCAGCCGTTCCTCGTCATGGAGTATCTGGAAGGGATGACGATCAAGCAGCGCATTGCCTGTCGTCCGATGGAAACCGAACTGATTCTGTCGCTCGGAATTGAGATTGCCGATGCGCTCGACGCCGCGCACTCCAAAGGCATCGTCCACCGCGACATCAAGCCCGCCAACATCTTTGTCACTGAACGGGGACACGCAAAGATTCTCGACTTCGGACTGGCGAAGCTGTCGATGCAGAGGGCAGATATAGATGCAAACGCCCCGACCATAGAGTCCGAAGAACATCTGACGAGCGCGGGCAGCGTCTTGGGCACAGTCGCGCACATGTCGCCGGAGCAAGTTAAGGGGAAGGAAGTGGATGCGCGGACTGACCTGTTTTCCTTCGGTGCGGTGCTCTACGAGATGGCGACCGGGGCGCTGCCATTTCGGGGCGACACTTCCGCGCTCATCCTCAACGCGATTCTGGAACGCAACCCGATTCCTGCCTTGCGGCTGAATCCTGACGTGCCAGCCAAGTTGGAAGAGATCATCAATAAGGCGCTGGAGAAAGACCGCAACCTGCGCTACCAGCATGCCGCCGACGTTCGCACAGATTTGCAACGACTAAAGCGAGACACCGAGCCGTATCATAGTGGCATAGGTGTTTCACCGGCCGTGAGAACGGCCTCAAACACATCGTCTCAGCCCTCTCAGAGCAGCAGTTCCGACATTGCTGCTGCGAAGCAGCACAAAACTGCAGTCGCAGCAAAACTCGTCGTGATATTTCTCCTGCTCGGGACGGTCGGATTCGGCGTCTATTCTGTCTTGCACCATCCCGCGGTGATGCCCTTCCAGAATTTTACCGTGACACAGGTCACGCACACGGGTAAAGCGGGAGGGGCGGCCATCTCGCCGGACGGAAGATACGTGCTTACCGTGGTGGACGAACGTGGAATGCAGAGCCTCTGGCTGCACAACGTACCCACTGGTAGCGATATAGAGATCGTTCCACCCTCTGATTCGCACTATAGAAGTCTCGCCTTTTCGCCAAACGGTAACTACATTTACTACGCAAGGAACGGAGACGTTTATCGATCCCCGATCTTTGGGGGAGTTCCGCAGTTGGTCGTACGCGGTATCTTCAGCGAGATCACATTCTCCCCAGACGGACAGCGCATCGCGTACATACGCTGGGACGACCCGGAGCCCGGCAAATGGCGCATCCTCACCGCCTCCGTGGACGGCAACAACGAGACGGCTTTGCGAACCGGCTCTCTCACCTCGGAAGACCCTACCTTCGTGGCATGGTCACCGACGGGCGACGAAATTGCTTACTCTCTCGGAAAGACTGAACAACATCTGGCCGCAATCGACACGGTGAATGTTTTCACCGGCAAACTCCATACCATCGCGACTTTTCATAATAAAGCTCCTCTGGAAATTCACTGGGCGCCCTATGGAGGTGCTTTGTTCACGCGTTATACGGAGTTAGGATCGCATCCTACGAACGGAAAGATTGGACTATTGCGCGGCTCAGGCAGCGATATAGAGCCGATCACGCGAGACACGAACCAATATGCGACCCTTACGCTTTCCGCCGACGGAGGCACCCTTGCCACAGTTCAGGCGAGAAGTCCGATAACCATCTCCGTTCTCTCGGAGGCGGGCAGCACGTTTCGGGAGCCTCGAACAATCCTATCGGAGTCCAACGCATTGATCGACAGCAGCGCACTAAGTTGGGGCAGTGAAGGCAGTCTCTTTTTCAGCAAGTTTTTCCATCTATTTAAATTAGGAGCTGATCGAGCCAGCCAGACTCAAATCCTGAGCGACCCTAATACTACCGTAATGTTTCCCTCCTCTTGCGGCGGAAACTATCTCGTACTGAGTTTGAGACTGAATGGTTCAACCTCGTTTAGTGTCTGGCGTATCAATGCGGACGGCTCTAGTCCCGTGAAGTTAACGGACGGTGCATTCGATGTGTTCCCAGTCTGCTCGAACGATCAAAAATGGGTGTACTTCGTTGATTACGTTGGACGCCACATCTCCCATGTGCCGCTGGATGGCTCCAGCAAATCGCAGGCACTCTTCAGCGTGCCTCAAGGTTACAGTTACTTCTATGGGCTGACTATCTCGCCTGATGGTAAAACGCTCGCCACGGCAATCAAAAGAGGGCAATTGCCGGAGACAATGGAGGGAACGGCAAAAATTGCATTGTTCGAGCTTGAATCACTGAAACCGGCAAAGGTGCTCAATGCAAGTCACTATTGGAGCCATTACTGGTGGCGAGATACTTCTCTGCAGTTCACTTCTGAGGGGAAGTCCGTGGCTTATGTGGGCAGGGAGAACGAGGTGGATAATGTGTGGGTGCAGCCGCTGGCAGGCTCCGCGGATTATCCGGTCACGGACTTTAAATCGGAGCAAATCGCATCGTTCAGCCTATCGCCAGACGGGAAGAGCCTCGCCGTCCTGCACAGTCACTGGGATTCTGATGTCGTTCTTCTGCAAGACTCGAAGTAGCAGAATGCTCTGATCAAGAAGTCCTCTGGAAAGACGCCGACCCCGACATCCCCATCCTGAAAGAAGCCAAAGCGGAATACGCGAAGTTGCAGTAGGCGTTTACGACGTGCACCGCGCTCCGAACAGGTCAGGCAAAATCTCTCCCGCCTTCCCCAAACGGCATTCCGTGAATGATGATGCGTTAGCGGGATTCTCTGCTCCCACGTAGATCGTCCGCGCCCGACCAGCAACATGAGCGACAAAGCTGGCAGCGGGTTCGACCACGCCTGAGGTTCCTACCGCCATGAATACCGTTGCATCGATCCAGTGCTTGCTGGATTCGATCCATCTCGAAGGGAATCTTCCCAAACCAGCAGATATGCGGGCGAATCCCGCCACCGCAATCGCACCGGGGCATTTCCGCTGGCGGCTCGTAGAGATTCATGTCGTCAAAAGGCGGGTGCAAGTGTCGCAACGGCTTTTGAAAAGCTCCCCGTGCATATGGACGACATGTTTTGATCCTGCTTGCTCGTGCAGGTTGTCCACGTTCTGGGTGCAGACAAACAGACGCTCATGCAAGACTTGCACGAGGCGTGCGATGGCGAAGTGGGCGGGATTCGGCTTGGCTGCGGAAGCAACCCGCCGACGCATGGAATAGAACTCCCATACCAGCCGGGGATCCCGATGCCAAGCCATGGGCGAGGCGACCTCCTCGACCCGGTAATTCCGCCAGAGGCCGCCCACGCCACGGAAGGTTGGAATCCCGCTCTCCGCGCTCACCCCTGCTCCGGTGAGTATGAAGACGCGGTCAGTGGGGGAAAAAGCGAGCATGAATGGAAAGTGTAGCCGAGATTCGGAAGACTCGCCGCCTACCCCCCATACGGCGAATCGCCGTAGAAGATCTTCAGAGCATCCCCAGAATGCCACCAACCCGGACTGCAACTATTTATGAGCCCTGCTCACTCAGCGAAGCGAGACTCCCCGTTTATCAGGACGGCTCGATGTCGCTCGAACCGTCCTGGGCCTTAACTTCGGCGATCTAA
>PLWX01000150.1 GCA_003151155.1 Acidobacteriaceae bacterium | reverse complement strand
CAGACGAAACGACCACCGCTAAAACCCCAACCGAACCAACTCCTATCGAGACTCCCGTAACCACTGAAGTTCCGAACGCTGCAGACGTTTCCACCGAAGAATCCAACGCTGATGACGAGATGAGGAAGCCGAAGAACGTCGAATCGCATAAGAGCTAAAGCGCACCTCGCTTGGAACACTCGGCAAGCGTGCGAGGCTGGATGTCGCTGGTTGGACTTGCCGCCCTACTCTCCGACCGGCTTGTCTAACGCCCTTACCAGTTCCTGAGTGGCCTCTCGAAGTAGCAGCACTTGCCCCACCTAAAACTTTATTTTCGGGTTCGCCAGTTCGCCAAATCAGATTGAACGAGTCTGCAAAGCTGATAGGCAACGCGGACGCGCTCACTGACGTGACCGGCAAATTTTGTACCAGGGAAAAAGTTAGAGAAACTGGTACAAAAGGAGCTGGAGAAGAACGCCAACCGGCTGTTCGCGACCTGCGCCCTAGTGAACCTGTTTCTGGCACGTCCGAAACTGCTTCGCACGACGGCATAAGCGGGCGCCGGACATACACCAGCCGCTCCGTCGCACGGACGCTGGCGATGATGACCGGATTCGAGCGCTACACCAAGAAGACGCGGCGAGCGGCGTTTTTGGAAGAGATGGAGCAAGTCGTGCCGTGGAAGAAGTTGTGCGCACTGGTCGGTGAATCTGTACCTGCAAGCCAAGGGAGTGCGGATCACCACCGGTACCATCGCCGACGCGACCATCATCGAGGCGCCGAGTTCGACGAAGAACCGCGAACGGAGATGCACCAGACGAAGAAGGGCAACCAGTGGCATTTCGGAATGAAAGCGCACGTCGGCGTCGACAGCCAAACCAAGATGATTCACACGGCCTGCTGCCCGCACTCTAACCCGAAGAGTTGTGGAAAGCAGAGAACTTAATCAGAGTCTCCCTAGATTGATCACTCTTGCTCAGCAGGGTGGCAGCGGCATTGGTAACTTCAAATTCCGAGGCCATCGACACTCGGAGTTTCGTCAGGGCAGCTGTGCAGTCATCAACGGGTCAAGAGGGAAATGACAATGTTAAGAAATGGCAAGCATCTGATCGGACTTACAGCCGTGTCCCGTTTTGCTCATCCCCCGCATCTATCTGCAGGTAGATTCTCGAGCGTGGCGCGATTCATCCTTTCGGCCGGAATAAGCCGATTAAGTTCGGAGAAGTGAAAACGATGAAAGCTGCTATCTTCTCTTCAACTCACACTGGGTCGTCCGAATCATTCCTTCGTGTCGAAGATGTTCCGCGTCCACAACTCGACGCGGGACATGTCTTGCTGCGGGTCGTCGCTTGCGGAGTTTGTCGCACGGACCTTCACATCGTCGAAGGAGACCTTCCGCCGCTTCGTCCGCGGCTTACTCCGGGCCATCAAATCGTGGGAGAAGTAATCGATGGCGCGACCCCGAAGTTGCCACTGGGAACGCGTGTCGGCGTTTCCTGGATGGGTGGCGTCGATGGCGATTGCCCGTATTGCCATCTGGGCATGGAGAATCTCTGCGACAAGCCTACGTTCACGGGCTACACCGTGGATGGTGGCTACGCCGAGTGTGTCCTTGTACGCTCAGACTCCGTTTTTCCGCTGCCCCCTGACCTGGACGACGCGCATGTTGCTCCGCTGCTGTGCGCCGGCATCATCGGCTTTCGCAGCTTACGCGTTGCGGGGATTGAGAAGGGGGAGCGAGTTGGACTCTTTGGTTTTGGCAGCTCCGCAAGTTTGGCGATCGCCATTCTGCAATCGTGGAAATGCGAGGTTTATGTCGTGACCAGAGGTGAATCTCACCGGAAAAGTGCGGCTTCGCTGGGCGCGACCTGGGTTGGCAAAGAAAATGAAAAGCCGCCGGTGATGCTCGACCGCGCAATCACATTCGCGCCCAGCGGGAAAGTTGTAGTCAGTGCCCTTGCGAGTTTGCGGAAGGGTGGTGTGGTCGCCATCAACGCCATCCATCTCGATCAGATGCCGGCCTTCGATTACGACACGTTGCTCTGGGGGGAGCGGCAGATCCGCAGCGTGGCCAATATGACTCGGCAGGATGCGCGCGACTTTCTCAAGATCGCTCATGACCTCCATATCCGTCCTAACGTTACAGTATTCGCACTCGATGACGCGAATAAGGCGCTCATAGCTGTCAGAGAAGAAACGGAACAGGGGGCGGCAGTGATCGTTCCTTAATTCCACGGTTCTTGGATCGCTCATCCGCATGACGAACGAGGCGCAGACGCTTGTCCGTGCAACTGTGCTCATATTATCGAAAGCACCGCGCAGGCCGGATCTACGCGCAAGTGATCATTCTTGCTCAGAATCATGGCCATTGTGTTGTTAAGTTTAAGTTCCCGACAACAGCGACCGATGGAAATCGTGACGGGCAGAATGCAGTCATCAACCGCCCAGGAGGGCAAGACAATGTTAAGGAATGTTACTCATTTGAAAGGTATGGCGCTCCGTGCTAAGGATGGCGACATCGGAACTGAAGGCCGGTGAGGTATTAGGGTTGAGCGCCACCGTGTCCGCAACCTCGCACGTCACGAGTGCCGAAACTGGCCAGCCCTGCCAGCTCAACTTCGTGAAGGCAGCGGAGTTTCTTCACTTCCTCAGAGGGAATGGTGAGGCCCGCATGCATGCCGCAGTCCACCTCAGCAGCGAGTGCGGGCACGCCTATCAGCAGTTCCGCTCATTCCTGACGAAGTCAGCGCCGGAACGAATCGCGCGTTTGATCCTCGATTGGTCGCAGGACGATTCCGGGACAGTCACTGCCCATGGGATCAAGATTTCCTTGACCCACGATGAGATCGCCCAGATCGTGGGCGCATCGCGAGAGACGGTCACCCGCACCCTCGCTGATTTCCGTAAGCGACAGATCGCCGAACTGCACGGCTCGACTTTGGTCATCCAGAACATGTCCACGCTGCAACGCATCGCCGCCGACTAGCTTGGTGACCATCTCTTTGAAGCACCGCGGCGCGAACGGCGTGTGGTAGATCGAAGAAGAGAAAATGGAAGGCAAGATTACACCTCCCACTTCCCTGGCTCTAATTTGTAACACAGCCACGTTGATGGCTAGGCGGCCTTGCCGTGGGCTTTGGCTTCAAGAGTCTTTTCGCTGCCGATACTCACCTTGATCTGCTTGGGCTTGGCTTCGGCCCGCTTGGCGAGAGTGATCTTCAGCACGCCCTTATCATGATGGGCGCTCACCTGCGCTGTATCGATGGAATTGGGCAGGGTGAACGAGCGAGTAAAGCTGCCGTAGTGCCGCTCGACGCGACGGAAATTCTCTTCTTTCTCTTCCTTCTCCATCTTGCGCTCGCCATGAACGACGAGGGTGTTGTTTTCGATCTGGACGTCGATATCTTTCTCGTCGATGCCCGGCACTTCCATTTTTAGGACAATGGTGTGCTCATCCTCGTAGATGTCCACGGGCGGGGCAAAGCTGGTGGTGGTCAATGCCTCTTCCGGAGCTTGCTGGTTGTAAGGGTCACGGAACACACGGTACATGCGGTTGAGGCGATCGGGCATGGTGGAAAGCTCTTGAAATGGATCCCAACGGGTCAATAGGGTCATGACGTGATTCTCCTTCGGTGCTCGTAAGAGGAGAAATTTTCAGATGGGCTGACTTAGTTCAGGGAACCTGAACGAGTAAGAACGTGGAAGCTTGCTCTATTTCAACGGTAGGCCTCTGTTGGGGGGAAGTCAAATGACAGGGCGGATTTCACCATCTTGAGGATTGATACGGCCAAACTGAATTCTAGCAGCCAGCAAAACCAGCTGCACCGTGGGGCGTCGAGTTTCCCGCTTACGATTGGGATCGCGACCTTAATCGCCTCCGACGGGAAATCGATGCTGCTGGAAGCCGAGCAGATGCAATGAGAGCAAGGGCTGCTGGCGCAGATGATAAGTCGGAAAAGAGACCGGCGGCAGCGATGCTGTCGCGGCAAAGCTTGAATACCATTGGGCAACCACACGTCGAATTACGGGTTGATTGTGAGTGGTATTGGCTGTTCTGAACAGTTATGCTCGTCAGGGGTTCTGAAAGAACTGATCCGACCCATGACAGAGCGCACTCAGGCGCAGATCGTCAACACCAAGTGCTGCTTCATCAGGCGTCAGTAATCAACAGGAAGATGTTACGTAACGATTAATGACCGCTGGGGGATAGGGTCGTTACTTCTCACCAATTTGCCAATTAGGGAAATTAGGCACTTTAGTTGGGAAGCCAAGGTGATTTTTGGTAGCGGTATATCCCGCTGAACTGTAGTAACGTGCATTGCACAATGGGCGCAGTCGTGCGATATAGGGTTCTCGTCGTTGATGATGAACGAGCACTTGCCGATATCTGTGTTCTCAATCTGCTCAGTTGGGGATACGAGGCGCAAGCTGCCTATGGCGGCGCAGACGCTCTCCTGATGGCTCGTCGGTTCGCTCCGCACCTGATAATCACCGATGTGAACATGCCCGACTTGGATGGCATTGAACTTATGACGCAAAGCCGCTCGTTGCCGGAGCCACCTGAGGTGTTGCTTGTCTCGGGCGACGCAAACAACTCATCTCGTGTTGAAACCGAACAGCAAAAGGGGTATCGGGTCAGACTTCTGATGAAGCCCTTTCCCGCTTCTGAAATGCGAGCCGAGGTGCTGGCCGCGTTGGAATGTTTACAGCTCGAAACACATCGAGTTCCCCGATATCTTAATGTGAGCTGCGAGTCTGACTGATGCTAGAGGTACTTTCTCGCTCGACCTTCCAGAACGTCTATAACTGTCGAGAAATCGCGATACCGCAAGTAATCGAAGTGTGGCAGGATTGTGAGTGGTA
>PLWX01000248.1 GCA_003151155.1 Acidobacteriaceae bacterium | reverse complement strand
GCCGCGGTTATCAGACCCGCATGGCAGCCGTGCTGGAAAAGCATGCGAAATAATTTCCGCAAAATCGACGAAAACGAAATCTCTGACTTGAGCCTTGAGGGCTACCATTGAAGAAGGAAACTCATGCACATGCTGAACCCGCCGCACCCCCGCGAATTTATCCAGTCTGAAGTGATCGACAATGGACAATAATCCATTCCAGACCCGCGAGCCGAACATTGCCGGAAACAACCGCCTTCGCACGCCGCAACGGGAAGCGTATGCGGAGTTAGCCGAGTTCGCCACCAACGCGGACGGCCAGGAACGGGAAATCGGAATTGTCCTGCCCGTCGGTTGCGGCAAGTCCGGATGTATCACTCTCACCCCCTTTGCTTTCAAGGCCACGCGCGCGCTCGTCGTCGCGCCGGGCGTCCCCATAGCCAAACAACTTCACGACGACTTTGATCCCGCGCGCACGAGCATGTTCTACATCAAGTGCAACATCCTGCCGGGCGAGCCCTATCCCGAGCCTGTCGAAATACGTGGGACCACGACGAACAAGGGCGACCTTGAGGAAGCCGACGTCGTAATCACAAATATCCACCAGCTACAGGGAGAAGGAAACCGATGGCTGGAGGATCTTCCGGAGGATTTTTTCGATCTGATTCTGTTCGACGAGGGCCACCATAACGTCGCTGCGAGCTGGGACGCTCTGAGGGCCAAGTTTCCCGACGCGAAAATCGTCAATTTCAGCGCCACGCCGACCCGCGCGGACGGACAGCTCATGGCCGGGCGCATCCTTTACTCGTACCCCATATTCCGGGCCATTCAGGAAGGGTATATAAAGCGCCTCAAGGCTGTCGTTCTTAATCCCCGCACGCTCCGCTATGTCCGGCACGAGGACGGGCAGGAAGTCGAAGTCAGCCTCGACGAAGTCCGTCGTCTTGGAGAAGAGGACGCAGATTTTCGCCGCAGTATCGTCACCTCAACCGAAACCCTGAATACTATCGTTGACGCTTCTATCCGGGAACTCGAAAGATTACGCAGCGCCACAGGCGACAACCGGCTGAAAATCATTGCCTCCGCCCTCAATTGCGATCATTGCCGGCTGATCGTCGAAGCCTACCGTGCCCGCGGCCGCCGCGCTGATTACGTCCACTCCCGCGAGGACAGCGCCGCCAATGACCGCGTGATGCAGAGGCTCGAAAATCATGAACTCGACGTTATCGTCCAGGTCCGAAAACTCGGAGAAGGTTTCGACCATCCTTTCCTGGCAGTGGCGGCCGTCTTCAGTATTTTCAGAAATCTATCGCCGTTCGTGCAGTTCGTCGGACGTATCATGCGCGTGATCGAACACGACGCGCCTGGCCACCCTCTCAATAACGGAGTCGTCGTGTTCCATGCCGGTGCAAATATCGCCCGCAGGTGGGAGGATTTTCAGCAGTACAGCGAAGCCGACCGTGAGTATTTTGACCAGCTCCTCCCGATCGAAGCCCTCGATTTCACGAAGGCCGATGAGCTGCAGATCGAGCCGACGCAAACGGGTCGCCCGCGCGACCCCATCGAGGTCCGCAGCCAGACCGATGTGCGCCTTCAGGAAATTGCCCTTATTAACGACGATTCCGAAGCCATAACCGCTCTGAAAATCCTTCAGGGTAAAGGCTACACGCCGGACCAGGTGAAGCAGGCTTACGAACAGCTTCAGCCAGTTCCGGTCACCAAGGTCCGCCAGCGCAAAGCCAAGCGCGCCGGGCTGGACATGCGCGTCAAAACTGAGGCCGCACGCATCCTGCATGATCGAAAAATCAACCCGGAAGGACATGAACTCGACCGCCAGAAACTCGGCAGAACCAATCTCATCACCTTAAAGGCCGCAATTGACCGGCATGTCGCGACAGCCGTAGACCGCAAGATCGGTGAGCGCAGCCAATATACCAAGCCGCAGCTCGATCAAATCGACGCGCAGTTTGCCGCCCTAGTGGAGCGAGCTGTTCAGGAGGTTTTCAATGGCTCGAATTAAGTCCCTGCTGATCCGCGTCGAAATCGACGAGGCTCAGAAGGCCCACAACTGCCAGGCCAACGCCGCGCACCGCCTTGTGAGAGGAGACAGGCGGCTGAAGGTCCGCAGCGGCCGAAGCTGGGATCATTACTGCGTTTCCTGCGCGGCCGCCATTCTTGAGCGGGACATCGCGGAACTGCAGGAACTACGGCGCCGCGTTCAAACCCAAGCCTGAAGGCACAGACGAACGTATGCCGTTTGTCGGAAGCGCCCAATAATTCCTTTGAAGCGGACGCGGTGACTGTGACTGAAGGCCGGCGGAATAGCCAGCCCGGAATACCGCGCGGAGATTTGTCTGACCTTTCCGGCCCTTCCACGAGGCGTCTCCGGCAAAGACCGCCGGTCGGGCCTTACTCCCCCCGCCTGCGCGGGGGTCACCGAGCCTGTAGTCTCGGCCATCCGGTGACAGTCCCTGACGCAATAACAAACGGGCCAGCAGCAGGGGCCACCTTGCAGAGTCATTCGTGACGCATCGAATGGTCGATAAAGCAGATAGCTGCGAAAGCGCGTCGGCGTAGCCGGACATGCGGCGGAGCCTTCTGGTAAACGCCCCGATGCGAACCTCTGGTTTGCTTATTGTTGGCAGTCGTGTAAGGTTTTGAATTAAGGCTGATCGGCGCCACTCTACTCTGTGCAGCAACGGATAATTGATGTTCTCTCGTTCAGGATGTCGAGATTGTAGGGAAATGGTTCGTAAGGAAGGGGCAGAGGCTCCAAAAGAATGTCCATTCCAGACTATCAATCGCTAATGCTGCCGGTGCTTGTAGCCTCTTCAAAAGGTGAAGTACGTATCGGGCCGGTCGTGGACGATCTTGCCGATAAGCTTGGGTTATCTCCGGAAGAGCGGAGTGAACTCCTACCCTCTGGCCAGCAGACTGTCTTCAGCAACCGCGTGCATTGGGCGAAGTCTTATTTGAGCAAGGCGCAGCTCGTGGAAATAACGCGCCGCGGATACTTCCGAATTACGCCGCGAGGGCAGACCGTCCTCCAGTCTTCGCCCCAAAAGATTGATAACAAATTTCTCATGCAGTTTGAGGAATTCCGCCAATTCCGGGATCGATCCAGCGTAACGCCCGAACCGAACGGCGATACGCCTGCTCCAGCATTAGAGGATCAAAAGCAAACGCCTGATGAAACGATGCGCCTGGCGTATCGCCAGATCGAAACGGGACTCATACACGACTTGCTGGACCGCATTCGCGAGGCTCCGCCAGATTTTTTTGAACGCTTAATGGTGAACCTCCTTCTCAGCATGGGTTATGGCGGGTCAACAGAGAATGCCGGTCGCACTCTCGGCCGCTCTGGCGATGATGGCGTTGACGGCGTCATTGACCAGGATGCTCTCGGGCTGGATCGCGTTTACATACAAGCCAAGCGCTATGCGTCCGGCAACAATATAGGGCCTGGGGCCATCCGCGACTTCTTCGGCAGTTTGGACCGCCACAAAGCCACCAAGGTCCTCTTCGTAACGACCTCGACTTTTTCCGCCTCTGCTAAGGAAACCGCAGAGCTTTTGAGTAAGCGGATTGTGCTGGTAGACGGCGATCAGCTCGCACGCCTGATGATCCGCCACAATGTCGGGTGCCGGATAGAAGACACGCTGCATATCAAAAAGATTGATGAAGAGTTTTTCGAATAGAGCGAAACCTGTAGGAACTGAATTGCCCCATGCCCGATCATAACTACTTCTCTAACCTCATCTGGCAGATCGCCGATCTGCTCCGCGGCCCTTACCGGCCGCCACAATATGAGCGCGTCATGCTACCGATGACCGTGTTGCGGCGTTTCGATTGCGTGCTCGCGCCAACCAAGACCAAGGTGCTGGCCGAATTTGATAAGCGCAAAGGCGGCAAGCTCAACGCCGATGCTCTCGACAGACTGCTAAACAAAGCATCCGGACAACGATTCCATAACCACTCACCGTTGGATTTTGAAAAGCTGAAAGGCGATCCGGACAACATCGAGAAACACCTTGTCAGTTACATCAAGGGGTTCCCGGTCAATGTGCGGCGCATCTTCGATTTCTTCGAATTTGAAAACGAGATCGAGAAGATGCGGGAGTCGAACATCCTGTATCTCGTGGTCTCGAAATTTTGCGACGTGGACCTGCATCCCAACACGGTGCCGAACGAGCAGATGGGGCTCATCTTCGAAAACCTCATCCGGCGCTTCAACGAACTGGCAAACGAGACCGCGGGGGACCATTTCACGCCGCGTGAGGTCATCCGGCTGATGGTGAACATCCTGTTCATCAACGACGACAAGCTTCTCGCTACGCCAGGTACAGTCCGAAAGCTTCTAGACCCTGCTTGCGGTACAGGCGGCATGCTGGCCGAGGCTCAGAACTACTTGCGGGACCACCACGAGGCCGCGAAGCTCTACGTCTTCGGCCAGGACTATAACAAGCGCGCCTTCGCCACGGCGGCGTCCGACATGCTGATGAAGGACATCGACCAGAATGGCGGCACAGACAATGTCAGATACGGAGACATCTTCACCGACGACCAGTTTACCGAGCCGCCATACGAGAAGTTCGACTACCTGCTCGCCAATCCACCCTTCGGCGTGGACTGGAAGAGACAACAGAAGGAAATCGAGCGGGAGCACGTGCTGAATCTCAATTTGCCGCTGATCAAGAACAACCGAAGTGGCGTCCTGACAGCGCTGCTCGATTGGTGGCGGCGTGAAAGAGACAGACTCAGGGGGCCGGTACCAAGAGTGCGCATCGAGCGAGAAATAGAACAGTGGACGAGACCTGCCGGTGACCTCACGCCCTATTGTCAGGTTGCCGTCTGGTGGTTGCAGCAGAAACTCGCGGGGATGCGTTAATGAGCCAAGCCAGACACTCTGAGTTCGCCTTCGAAACAGTTATTGAGGCTCACCTGCTTGCCAACGGCTACGTGCAAGTACGTGATGACACATTTGACAAGGAACGCGCCATCTTTCCTGAAGTCGTGCTCGACTTCATCCGCGACACTCAGCCGACAGAGTGGGCCAAACTGGAGGCGCTGCACGGCGATAAGACAGGCGAGCAAATTCTTGGCGATCTTTGTAAATGGATGGACACCAACGGCTCACTCGCCACACTCCGGCACGGCTTCAAGTGCTACGGACGGACGCTCCATGTAGCCTTCTTCAAAGCCGCCCATGAACTTAATCCGGAGCTGGAGGCCCGCTACGCAGCAAACCGCTTGGGATTAACGCGCCAACTGCATTTCTCCGCGCGCTCTGAGAAATCCCTCGACGTGACACTAAGTCTCAATGGGATTCCTATTGCTACTGTGGAATTGAAGAATCCGCTCACGGGCCAAACTATTGAGGATGCGCGACGGCAATACCAACGCGACCGGGACCCGCGCGAGCCGATCTTCGAGTTCAAACGACGCGCACTGGTGCATTCTGCCGTAGATACCGAGGCGGTCATCATGACCACCCGGCTGGCCGGGACCGCTACGCAATTCTTGCCATTCAACACGGGGTGGGATGACGGTGCCGGGAACCCTCCCGATCCCGCCGGCCGCACCTACCGTACGGCCTATTTATGGGAACAGGTGCTGCAAAGAGACAGCCTGCTTGATCTTCTCGCCCGTTTTATCCACCTGCAGATCGAAGACAAGCGTGATGATCAGGGCCGGAAGGTCAAGAAAGAGACCATGATTTTTCCGCGGTACCATCAGCTTCGTGCGGTGCGCAAACTCGTTGAAGCCGCGCGGAGCGAAGGCGCGGGTAACAATTATCTTGTTGAACACTCGGCAGGCAGTGGGAAGAGCAATACGATTGGCTGGATGACGCACCGGCTAGCGTCACTGCATGACGATAAGAATCGGCGCGTTTTCGACAGCGTGATTGTCGTCACGGACAGGGTGGTTCTTGACCAGCAACTGCAGGACACCATTTATCAGTTCGAGCACAAACGCGGCGTGGTGCAGAAGATTGACGAAAGCTCTCGACAGCTTGCCGAGGCACTCGAAAACGCGGTGCCCGTCATCATCACGACGCTTCAGAAGTTTCCTTTCGTTTCGCGACAGCTCATGAAGATGGCGGAAGAGCGCGGCGAGGAAGGAACCGGAACGCTCGCAACGCGGCGCTGCGCCGTCATCATCGACGAGGCGCATAGCTCTCAAGGCGGAGAGACGGCAACCGATCTGAAGGAGGTGCTAGGCGGCGAAGGTTTGCGGGAGGAGGCGTCGAGGAGGGCGGTTGAAGAAGGCCTTACCGACATGGAGGAGCTCTTTCGGAGCATGGCCAAACGCGGCCGGCAGGCGAACCTGAGCTTTTTCGCGTTCACGGCGACGCCAAAGCATAAAACGCTCGCCGTGTTCGGGCGCAAGGGTGAGCCTGCCGATCGCTACACGATGCGGCAGGCGATCGAGGAGGGGTTCATCCTCGACGTGCTGAAGTACTACACAACCTACGCGACCTATTTCAAGCTGCTTAAGTCGTGCGACGATGATCCGAATGTCGAGCGCAAGAAAGCGGCAAAGGCATTGGCACGGTTTATGAAGTTGCACCCCCACAACATCGCCCAGAAAACGGAAGTGATGGTGGAGCATTTCAACACTATGACACGGCACAAGATCGGTGGTCGCGCCAAGGCCATGGTTGTTACGGGATCTCGCCTGGAGGCGGTTCGCTATAAGCAGAGCTTTGACCGTTATATCAAGGAGAAGGGATATCAGATCAAGTCCCTCGTCGCGTTTTCTGGGACAGTGGTGGACGACAAGATTGCGGATTTGACGTACACAGAGGAAGGGATGAACTATGGCATCCGCCAGAAAGAGTTGCCGGAGAAGTTCGCGACGCAGGAATATCAGGTGCTTCTCGTCGCCGAAAAGTATCAGACAGGCTTCGACCAACCTTTGCTGCACACGATGTACGTTGATAAGAGACTTGCGGGCATCCAGGCCGTGCAGACGCTGTCGCGCCTGAACCGTATTCACCCACTAAAGGAAGACACATTTGTCCTGGACTTCGTCAATGACCGCGAAGAGATTCGTGAGGTCTTCAAGACCTATTACGAGGGCGCGGAAATGGGCGAGGAAGTGGACCCGTCGCGTTTGTACCAGATCAAAGGAGAGCTGGACGCAACCGGCATTTATCTTTCTGAAGAGGTCGCGCGCTTCTGTGAAGTCTACTTCAAGCCTAAGCAAAAACAGAGCGTTCTGGATCACCAAGCGATGAACACGGCCCTTGATCCTGCCGTATCACGCTTCACAGTCCGGCAGCGCGATGACGAGAGCAAGGCAGAGGAGTGGCGAGAGAAACTGCAGGCGTTCCGTAATCTCTACGGTTTTCTGAGTCAGGTGATCCCCTACCAGGACTCCGATCTAGAACGGCTATACGTTTTTCTGAGGCATCTTGCAGCCAAGCTGCCACGTCGCAAGACTGGCACCGCTTACCAGTTTGATGATGAGGTGCGACTCGAATATTACCGCCTCCAAAAGATCAGCGAGGGCTCCATTTCCCTCCGGGATGGTACCCCGCAGCGGCTTGATGGGCCAACTGAAGTTGGTAGTGGCATGGCTCGGCCACAATCGATGGCGCTCTCGCAGTTGATTGATGTCGTTAACGAGCGGTTTGGTACGGACTTCAATCAGGCAGACCAGCTTTTCTTCGATCAGATCGTCGAAGCCGCCATGGCTGACGAGGGATTGCGTCAGGCGGCGGCCGTAAATCCTAGCGATAAATTCGAGCTGGTGTTCAAGCATCTGCTGGAGAGTCTCTTCGTGGAACGCATGGACCAGAACGAAGAGATTTTTGTACGTTATATGAACGACGCCCCTTTTCAGAAGGTCGTCACGGCTTGGATGGCTGAAGAGGCGTATAGGCGCTTGCGAACCAGCTCCGGAAGCCAAGGCCTACCCGAGCCGGGCGGGGGTCCGTCAGAGGAACCAGGATGTTAATTACCACGATAAATCAGTAGATTCTCACCACGATATTTCGTTGACGAATGCGCCGACATTCCGACGATGTTTGCCCGCAGCGATGTATTTGTAATCAACGCGAAGGTCGGACACTGCGGTCAGACGGAATAAAGTGCTGAGAAGCTACCGAGTCAGTGTGGTGAATTACATTGCGGCGTCAGCAGGGAGTTGGACATAAGTCCAGTGTGATAATAAACATTCTGGAAAACAATTGACCTTCCGGGAAATAAGACTGCTTTTCGGGGCCGCGCTTTGTTTACATATCGTGCGGGTTAGGGGTTAGCCCTCTGAAGGTACCGAGCCGATCCGATGCTTCAACCACGTATGCGGACGGGTATCCACCGCGCCACGCTCTACAGAGGTCTCCATGACACAGCAGGACGTTCTTGATTTGGGTGGCCGGTGACAAAATTGTTGGGCTTACCCCATATCGGGGGAACCGGCGCGGGTTGTGGACCCGCGAGCTTCCACGCGTCAAACATCACTCGGGCTGCGGAATTCCGAGCTGCGCTTCAAGTGCAAGCGTGCCCTGTGCCGCGTAATACACGCCCTGCGTCGTGAACACCGCCTGCAGTTGCCGGCAGGCTTCGGCCTGGTGGGTGATACCGTGCACGAGGCCCGCGGTCGGATGGGCGAACTTCGACAAGGACCGATGAAACGGCCCGAACCTATCGCCCAGGTCCACGCCCGGCGTTTTCGCTGCCTTCGACACCGCGAGAAAATCGGCGTCTATGTCCTCCAACCCGAGCTTTTCACGATAGAGGTGTTACTCGTGATTAGACTTCCCTCTGCCGTTACGATCACCTTCTGTTCGGCAACAATTTCGCCTTTGCTATTCTTCATCACTGCCATTGTTTTCTCCGTTCGTTCGGTTAAGGCATTCCGAGCACCGATAGTGGCTGTCCCGGTCTATCTCCGTTATGCCCCCCTGAAGGTGCATCTCCTTCATTATTTGGCGAACCATTGATTTATTGCGAAGGATGCAGGCGTCCGCTAAGAGCAGGAACGTCCCGTCTCGTGGATCGTATCGAACGCGTCCACGCGGAAACTCCTCGAATTCGCAGTCGCGAGGAACTTGGCCACGCAACTGAAGGTCATCCCAGACTTTGTGATGGCCGGGCCCAAAGACGATGTAATCTCCATAGGATTCCCCCTCTGTCAAAGGAACAGCCACGACAATCAGCTTGCCGCCCACAACCCAAAAGATTCCTATTCGCGGCGAAGCCTCCGAGATCCCTTTACCTTCCTTCATGCCAGGCTCCTCAATTGATCCTCGACAAAACGGGCATTGTAAGCAATTTGCAGCATTCAGAACAGAACGGACAAAGCGGCGCGCATTTACAGAGCTCTTCGCGAGCCGAGAAGAGAAGCTGTCCGGCTTTATAGTGAGCGAGCAGTTTGAGGCACGCTGGGCAATGCATCTTCACTGCATCGTCATTTTCGCTGCATTCATGACCGAGGAACAGGGGAACGATACCGCAATTGGGACAGTCACTACCAAGCACGAAGTCCTTGCACGTCGACGGGAACCCGAACCCCTCCAGAAGCTTGTCGATCTCTTCTGACACTAGCAATACTTCCGTGTCGCTCATTCCGTCTCCGGACCTTTATTTGAGAATTGATTGTTCGCCTGTGTGCATAACGACGCCGAGCCGAAAACTAAACTATTCTGAATTCCGGATGCGTAATCGTGAAATCCGCTTGCTCCAGCAATACACTTCCGGCCCCGCGGTCGGGATTTTGATTCGCTACGATCCTCTTCAACCGCTTCCGGACTGTTCCGTATCCAACGTCTACAGGCAGATGTTCAACACAC
>PLWX01000290.1 GCA_003151155.1 Acidobacteriaceae bacterium | reverse complement strand
CGGCCCCGTTGACCAACGGCAATGTGAAATACGCCGAGCTGAATAGCACCGACACGTTCATTCGCGGCTGGACGGCCAGCATGAACCCGATCTACGACCTCGATCTCACGCAGGGGCGAGGCATCAACGACGCGGATGTCGATAACGCTTCGCCTGTAGCTGTAATCGGCGCGGATATTAAGCAGAACCTGATTCCCAATGTCGATCCCGTCGACAAAGAAATACGCGTCGATGGCCGCCTGTACCGCGTGATCGGTGTCGGCAAACCGCGCGGAAAAACGCTTGGCCAGAGCCAGGATAACTGGGTGATCCTGCCCATCAGCACCTGGTTCAAGGCTTATGGGACACAAGGTCAAAGCATAAGGATATGGGCCAAGTCTTATGGTGTCGGCACCCCGCTTGCCAATGCGATGGACGAGTCGCGCGTTATTTTGCGTTCTCGTCGCCATGACGCGCCCGGTAAGCCGGACAGCTTCATCATCGATACCAATCAGAGCTTCCTCAGCCTCTGGTCGAGCATCAGTTCAACGTTCTTTCTCGTGATGATCATCATCGCCTCCATTGCCCTGATCGTCGGCGGCATCGTGATCATGAATATCATGCTGGTGGCAGTGACGGAACGCACGCGCGAGATCGGCATTCGCAAGGCGATGGGCGCGCGCCGCACCGACATCCTTCGGCAGTTCCTTATCGAATCGACAGCCCTGGCGTTGGTCGGAGGAGCGATTGGCGTGAGTGGTGGTATCGGCATCGCCAAGGGGGTAACTCTGGCCATAGGTATGCCCTCGGCAATCCGCATCTGGACGGTGTTCGCGGGCCTCGCGCTTGCCGCGTCGGTGGGAATTTTCTTTGGCGTATATCCCGCTAGCAAGGCAGCGAAACTGGACCCCATTGCAGCTTTGAGGTTCGAACTCTAGATGATCAAGGGCGGCGCATACGGCGAGGTCGTGAGGATGGCGAAAGACACCATCGTGACCAACAAGCTGCGCTCCAGCCTCACCGTGCTCGGCATCGTGATCGGCATCATGATGGTGATCCTCATCTCCTCCGTGGTACGCGGGCTGAACCAAAACGTTCAGGATATGGTCGCATCCATGGGATCGAACATCCTGTTCGCCTTTCATATGGAGCCGTTTAATTTCGGACGGCCTTCCGCCGAGGTACTCAACCGTAAGGAACTGACGCTTGAAGATGCGATGGCGATGAAAGACCTGCCGCACGTGAAGTATGTATCCGCAGGCATCCGCTACTTCCTGCCACAGTTCGGCACCGGCACGTATAGCGTGAAGTATGAAGGACGCCGAACTCGGAATACGATCCTGGAAGGCGATACCGCTAGCATCAAGGACGTTTTTGATCTAAATATTGCGTCCGGCAGATCGTTCAGCGAGACGGATGACGAGCAGCGCAATACCGTCATTGTGATCGGCCATGATACCGCCGACACGCTGTTTGGCAGCGATGACGCGCTCGGCAAGGAAATCAACATCGAAGGGCAGCTTTTCACCGTCGTCGGCGTCGCTGGCCGCCAGAAGAGCGCCTTTAGCGGCGGCTCGAACCCCGACGACAACATCGTTTACTTCCCGTACCACACCTTCCGCAAGCTGCATCCCGAGCTCAAGCAGAACTGGATCAGCGTAAAAGCCACCTCGCAGGCCGACATGCCGAAGGCCATGGACGAGATGCGTGACCTCCTGCGCCGCCGGCGGAAGCTCGGGCCGAATCAGCCTGACAATTTCGCGGTCTTCAGCCAGGATGTGCTGACCGATGTATGGAATCAGCTCACCGGCGGCATCTTCGTATTCATGTTCGCCGTGGCCAGCGTAGCGTTAATCGTGGGTGGCGTGGGCGTCATGAACATCATGCTGGTGTCGGTGACGGAACGGACCCGCGAGATTGGCGTACGGAAAGCGATCGGAGCGCGCAAGCGGGATATCTTGCTCCAGTTCACGCTGGAAGCGATTGCATTGACAGCTGCCGGAGGCGTAATCGGCGTTGCGGTTGGCGCGATACTCACCGCGATTATTCCTCTGATCTTCCCGTCGCTGCCCGCCAGCGTCTCGCTCTTTTGGGTGGGACTCTCCACCAGCGCGTCCGCGACGATCGGCCTTGTGTTCGGTATCTATCCCGCATGGAAAGCGGCGAACCTCGATCCCATCGAGGCTCTGCGCTACGAATGACGGCAGAGCGTCTGATACTCTGAATCTGTTCATCTCATGATCTACATGTTTCGCATTTTGCAGGCAGTGACCGTCGTCGGTGCGGTCAGCGGGACGGCGTATTATGCGCTGTGTCTATGGGGTGCAGCACGCTTTCTCCATGAGCGAAAACAAACTCCGCAGCCGGACTTTACGCCTCCAGTTAGCATTCTCAAGCCGCTCAAGGGCGCAGATCCGGAGATGTACGAGGCTTTTCGGAGCCATTGCCTGCAGGATTATCCGGAGTACGAACTAGTCTTCGGGGTGGCAGACCTCAACGATCCCGCCGCTGCTGCAGTGCGCAAATTGCGACAAGAGTTTCCCGATCGCGCCATCCAGTTGCTTCAGTGCTCTCCGGCCGGCGGAACGAATCGCAAGGTTGCCACCTTGCAGGAGATGCTGCCGCGCGCCCGCTATCAGCACCTGCTGATCAACGACAGCGACATACGAGTTGCACCCGACTACCTCAAGGAAATCATGCGTCCGATGCAGGATTCGCGGGTGGGCATCGTGACCGCTCTCTACCGCGCAGTCGCAGGGAAGACGTTCGGCTCGAAGATCGAGGCGATCGGGATCTCTACCGACTTCATGGGCGGTGTGCTCTCGGCCCGCGAGATCGAAAAAGGACTGCACTTCGCGCTTGGATCAACCCTGGCGTTTCCCCGTGAAGTACTCGAGAAGATCGGTGGGTTCTCGCCTCTCCTCGACTATCTTGCCGATGATTACGAACTCGGCGCCCGCATCTCCAACGCCGGGTACCAAGTTGCTCTCGCACGTACAGTGGTGCAAACCCATCTTCCCGACTACTCTTTTGGCGCGTTTTGGGCCCACCAGTTGCGCTGGTGCCGCACCATCAAAGACAAGCGCAAGGGCGGGTACTTTGGTGTGCTGATGTCGTTCGGATTACCGTGGGCTGTGCTTGCCGTACTCGCAGCGCGTGGCACCTGGTGGTCGTGGCTGCTGCTTGTAGTGGTTGCAAGCGCACGCTACGCCCTCGCGCTTGCACTATCGCTGGCGGTTTTGAGCGATCGTCGCGACTTCCCAAATCTTTGGCTCGTGCCGTTGCGCGATTTTGTCGCAATGTTGCTTTGGGGATGGGCGTACGCAGGGAACGACATCGAATGGCATGGAGAGACTTTCCACCTCCGCGATGGCAAGCTATTTCGCATCGATCCTAGTTGAACTTTTCTGCAACGACAGCTTCAGGCTCGTCGGCGGTAGATCCTAGCCGTGCAGCAACGATGCGACCGCCGGAAGTGAAACGGTATAACTCGCCCCGCCACTCGAAGGCGCTGCTGGAGTAGCTACCCGCCCACGTGAAGAATCCGATGAGATCGCGCAGCGGATAGAGCCAACACAAAGCTAACGAGCGCTTGTCCCCAATGACAAGGCCGCCGACGATGGCGCTTTGTATCGTGCGGCTCAGCCACGCCCACGCGAACAGCGCCCAGCCGAGCGTCCAATGGCCCATCGCACCTGCGGACATTAGGCCAAGAATGCCAAAGGGCACAGCGAAGGTGAGACCTGTACCGAAGTGACCCCAGGGACGGGAATAGCGCGTGCTCTGCATCCAGCGCAGTTGGTCGCCAAAGGTTTTTGCAAAGGGCCGGCTGGTGAGCACATGGCCGACCTTCACCTGCGAGAGCACTACTTTATAGCCGGCCTGCGAGATCAGATTTCCCAGCACGAAGTCGTCGGAATAATATTCGCTGGTTGCGCGGATTCCGCCAATCGCGCGCAGGGAATCGCGACGCACGGCCATGACTGCGCCGAGCGCAAACTTCATCCCTTCGAGCATATCGGCCACCATCACGCCGGATGGCATTTCCACCGACATGCCCAACGCTTCAATCGACGACCAGAACTCTCCCGCCGGAATCCCTTCATACAGGGCCGTTACACACCCGACTCCTGGATCGTTGAGGGGCGCAATGATATTGTGAATGAAGTCACGCTTCACCACGATGTCGCTGTCGGTGATGATGTAGTGTGAGTTGCGACTCGAGGCGATCATCTTATCCAGCGAATAGACCTTCGCGTTCGGCCACTTCGGTTCGCCAGAAAGTACTACTCTCGCACGAACATGCGGGTACTTGGCGCATAAAGCTTCCACCGTGCGCAGCGCTTCATTTTCCAAGCTACGAGCGCCAAATACGATTTCAAAGTCCGGGTAGTCCTGAAGAAAAAAGCTTTCGAGATTTTCGTAGAGGCGGGGTTCGGCTCCATGAACCGGCTTCAATAGGGTTACGGCCGGAGCAGTCAATCCGCCGTGAACGGCAGTCCAGGCTTGCCGTGACGCACTAAGATGGCGTAGTGCTGCCACCAACGCCATTCCCAGGAATACGGTCGAGCTGATTGTCCCGAGGACTGCGACGAAAAGAAGAATGCCTCCGGACGCAATCAGGGCCGCCGCGACGAGGCCAACGATTGCTATATCCATAGATACTCTAAATTATAGACGCTGGAATCAGAGTTCCGGAGGTACGGCAGAGATGAAGAATCTGTCATACGCCACCATCGGGTAGGCGAAACCGACTTAACGTGGCCGATTGCTCAGAATCCGCTTTCCGCCGCTACGAGCGACCTCATAGTACGGGCCAAGACGCTCAATGTTTACGGCATTCTCTTCTTCGGTCCAAACGAAGACCCGATTCGGTCCTCCCCAAAGCTGCTGCAATGACTCATTATCTTCGAAAATGGCGAGTGCATCAGGATAAAAAGCGCCGTTGTAGACATTCCCTTTATCGCGATTGTTCAGAATGTGTATGTTCTCATGGGTATAAAAGTTCAAACTGGACGCGTCCTCATATTCGCCATTCACGACGATGATGTCGCTAGGCTGCCATTGCCGCTGGATTGCTATAGCTAGGGCCTTTGAGGAAAGGATTGGGGCAAAATCGACCAGGCCGGTATGCACCGCGAACAGCACAGGAATCATCATGACAGCGAGAGCCCAGTTCGCTTTTTGACTGTCGCGTTTCAAGCGAAACCAGAAGTTTGCGGCAGTCCCCAGGAAGAGAGCGCCGGCGAAGACCGTCAGGGGCATACGAAAGAGGCCAATCGCACGCGGGGTCAGGTCAAGCACATGCCCGAGCGACATCGCATAATCGTTGGGGTTCTTTTTTAAGAGGTCTGCGAGATCCGAGCCAGCAGGCAACGTCTCCGAAAGGTGGAGGATATACGCGCCTGCAATTGCTGCCGCGGTGCCCATCGCGAGTAACACTCCCGACCCCACCAAGCCCCATTTGCGGAGGGAACTACCGTCAGGAGAATCGCCCTCAGCCACGATCCAGTCGCCTACCAGCAACGCTAGCGCGGGGAGGGCTGGGATCGTGTAGTACTCCTGCCGCGTCGAGAAACTAAAGAAAAGTAAAATAAATGCCGTCCAGATCGCGAACAGCAGTAACGCACGACGGCGACGATCGAGCCCGGCCGCTAACTCAGTGAGTTTGCGTGGTACCCGCGCCAGCGCTTGCAGCACAAATGCACACCACGGCAATAGCCACAGCACCATGAGCGACCAGAAGACCGCCAAAGGCACGGTGTCGTAATCCTGCGGAATTCGTTTACCGAGGTAGCGGAGAAAATGTTCGTTGATGAAATACCACCAGAAAAATCCGCGCGCCTGACCTTGCGGCGGATTTGCGAGGCTTGCCAGAATGTGCCACGGCGCCGCAATGACCAGCAGCACGGCAATGCTCAAGAGCCAACGCATCTTGAGCAAATGTTTAAGGTTTCGTGTCAGAGCCAGGTACACTACGATGATCGCAAGCGGAAACACGATCCCGATAAAACCCTTGGTCAGCACATTCAGCGCAGCGGTTGCTGCAAGCCCGCAGCAAGAGAGCGCAGAAGGCCTCTGTTCTTCAAGACCACACAGAAAAAAATCAAAGCCAAGCGTAAGCCACAATCCGACAAGCAGATCCGGAATGAGTATCCGCGTGAAGATGTAGACGCCTACTCCTGTTGCCAGCACGATCGCTGCCCAAAACCCCGCGCGTTCCCCGAGATTTCTACGTCCGATCGCATACGTTGCCAGCAGAGTTGCCAGTACACCCAGCGCCAGCGGCAAGCGTGCGCTCCACTCGCTCACGCCGAACACTTTGTAGCTCGCCGCCATTCCCCAGTAGAGGAGTGGGGCCTTTTCGAGATATCGAAGGCCATCAATATAGAGAGTGATCCAGTCGTGGCGAACCGTCATCTCGCGCGCGGCTTCGGCATGGATAGAGTCAGCATCGTCGAGCAATGCCGGCGAAAAGATTCCAGGGATGTAAATGATCAGCCAGAACAGGCCGATGATCAGGATATGAAGCTTGCTTTGGGAAGATTGCGCGAGGCTCGTGCCGGAAGAAGCCTGAGTCTGTGCGGGTACCATTCTGACGTCCGTTAGATCTCATTATACGAGAGCAAGCGGAATTCACTCCTCAGGCCGCGACCTTGCTTAATCGCTGCGGTTCTGCCGGGCCCGGATCCTCGACCGGGGCACTCGGTTCGGTAACAGGACCGTCGGGCGGTTCCTCGACGGGAGGCTGCTCTGTGCCCGGCGGTACAGGAATACGTCTGTCGTCGGTGCGCAAATCAAAAGTGCGCGCGTCGAATTCGAACAGATAGGCTGGGGACATTGGTCTTTCCAATGAGATGCGAACTGAGGCCGTGAGTTGTAGGCCCGCGTTCAGTCTGCGAGCAATGCCTCTGGCCCGCCACGCTCATTCTCCGTACCGGTTCTACGCTGCTCCGGATATTGATGCAATTCTCTTCCTGCTCTGCGGCCGAGCTCCGTCAAAATGGAATCCGAAATGGAGTTGCCGCTCTCTTTGCCGGTGAAGCGCTCCGTCTCCGTCGAACGGCTACCCGGCATCAATCGATTCACCACGCCTAAGGCATCACTGGTCGTCCCGGGCGCTATGCCGTGGGCGAGCGCCAGAATCTGTGCTTGCGGCGACAGGATGACCTCAGATTTCCCCCGTTTGATCGCCGAGACGATTTGCCGTGCAGCCCGGGTAGCGCTGATCGACGTGAACGGATTACTCGCGCCCACGCTGAACCACGCAAACTCCTTTCGATGGTCGCCCTTGAAATAGGCGTTTACGTGCGACCCTGTGCGCATTAGACCGGGAACTACGGTCGTCACCTTGACTCCATCCTTCGCGAGTTCCGCATGCAGTCCTTCGCTCAGCCCCACGGCGGCAAATTTCGCGGCACTGTAAGGGAGCAGGTGCGGAATGCTGACCTTGCCGCCAATCGAGGTGATATTCGCAATATGTCCCGATCCGCGCGCCAGCATCTCGGGTAATGCTTCCATTACGGTGTAGACATGTCCCCAATACATTACGCGCATTGCCTCTTCGAAGTCCTCGATGGTCTGCGCGTGAATGGGGCCCACGCTAATCTGCCCAGCGTTATTCACGAGGACATGGAGAGCACCGTAGCGCGCGTGAATTTGTTCGAACATGCGGTGCACCTGCTCGCGATCGCCCACGTCACAAGGGATCGCCAGCACCTCAGCGCCCATGGCTTGCAATTCTTCTTGCGCCCAGCGAAGTTCCTCTTCATTCCGGGCGCAGATCGCAAGGCGCACGCCCTCACGCGCCAGTTCCCGCGCGATCGCCAAGCCCAAACCTCGCGAAGCCCCCGTAACCAGCGCCACTTTAGCTCGAAGGCTGATCTCGCGAAATCCTTTCCAGGCGGCGCGCGCCAACAGCACGGCTCCCACTCCGGCAACCGTTCCGGCAGCGACTGTACCCGCGGTGGCAGCTAGCAAAACATTACGAACTCGCATGGTGTCTCCAATCGATAGAGAGAAATTGTTAGGACGGAGATTCGCCGGCTTTGACCTGGCCGAAATTCAAGAGCGTCACTATAAAGATGCCGCCAATGACATTCCCGCTGGTCGCAAAGATTAACCATTTCAGGTAAGAACCGAATGTCACCTGGCCGGAGAAAACTGCGGCCAGGATTTCTCCGCTGGTCGCGATGCAATGGGAGAAGTGTCCAAGACCAACGATGAAGGTTAACAGCCAGATCACCATGATCTGCCCTATCGTCCATGTGCTCGCCGACACCGTCCAAGCCACAAGGGCGATTATCCATCCGCCGATCACGCCACTCCAAAAGATGTGTGAATTGCTCCCCACTAGTGCCTGTCGCCCAAGCTCCCTCAAATTGTCGGCAATGTCAGGGCGAAGCGAGGCTGTCTTTACCGCGAGAAAAGCAAAAGCAGATGCTCCGAGCACATTCGAAAAGAACACGATAATCCACAATCTCAGCGTGTCGAGAACGTGCTTGCGTTCGCTTAGGATCAGCGCCACCGGGTAGAGCGTGTTTTCAGTGAATAACTGGGCGCGTCCGATGATGACGGCGATAAATCCAAGCGGATAGAAAAGATACGGAACGAATTCCTTGTTGCTGCCGGCTGGAAGAGCCGCCTGCGCGGTGGCGACCGCAATTCCGGTGAGGCCCATCGTGATCCCTCCGGCTAATCCAGAGAAGGCCAACGCATGCGGAGTGCGCCGCACCTCATCGTGCGCATTACTTTCTACTTGTTCGAAAATTTCGTTTGCTGTAAGGCGGGAGGTGTCTGGCATCTAAAAAGGTCTTTCTCCAAAATGTTGGATGCACTTTCCGGGCAAACGACCAATCGAGCAACTCACACGATCACTTGAGGAACTGAGACGGCGGGTCCGAGTTGCTGCTTGTACTACAAAACACACTTAGTCGCAATTTCCGGTAAAACCCGGCGATGGGCAAGCCATCTAACCGTACTGCGCCGCTTGAAAAAGTTGACGAAGAAACTAATGACAGAAGAAACAACACGAAAAAGTTGAGGGAGATTCAAAAATGAAGAAGCTATCGATTTACGCGGCAGGCCTGCTTTTGACAGGGACAATGGCGCTCGCGCAGAGCACGGCCACAACCCCGAGCACCACCACCGACACAACTACAACGCAGAGTACGACTTCGCCTTCGAGCACGACGACTACGCCTTCGACGCCGGCGTCGCCTTCGAGCATGCAGGATAACGCGACCCCAAGCAGCACCACCGGATCAGCGACCCCGCAGACCGATTCCACTGGCGCCGCAACCACGCCATCGAGCAACAGCGATCAGGCCAATCAGCCTTGGGCAAAGCCCGCCGCCAAGAGTGGATCTAGCAGCACCACCACCAACTCCACGACCACTACGACGACTCCCGACAGCACTGCGGCTCCTCAGTCAGATAGCGCCACGCCGAAGTCTGACAGCAGCACGCCGAAACTAATGTCGCAGAACACTCCCCCTGCGAACCCGGCGGATGCGCAGAGTGGCTCGTCTTCGCAATCAGGCGGTACGGACACCACGCACAGCGCCACCAGCACTACCACGTCAACGGACGCGAATGGCGACACCACGACGACCAAGAAGCATAAGAAGCATCACAAATCGACTGACGCCAATGGCAACACCACTGACACGACGCACTCGTCGACCTCGACGACCGGCTCGAACAGCGGCAGCACCACCACGCCGGACCAGTCCTCGACTCCGAAGTTTTAACACGCTGTACCTACCCAACACAAAGGCGGCTCGCGAGAGCCGCCTTTGGTTTTGCCGCCGTAATGAAACTTACTTTGCCGCCACTGCGTAACTGCTGAGCACCTTCATATAGTTGCCGCGTTCGAAGGCCGCCGGTTGCGGCACGTTCTTCTGACTCATGCTGCCTTGCATCTGATGAATGGATTCATATCCATGCTCCTCCATCCACTTCTGCACGCCCTTGAGCAGAACAGTGATGTAGTCCACTCCCTGCTCGAGCAATGCCGATGTCGTCATCGCAACCTTCGCGCCCGCCATCATCGACTTAACAATGTCTTCTGGCGTGTGCACGCCGCCGGTGATTGCGATATCCGCGGAGATCTTGCCGTAGAGGATCGCAGCCCAATGGATGCGAAGCTTGATCTCGTTCGAGCGGCTCAGCACCAGGTTCGGCGTGACTTCCAGGTTCTCGAGATCGAAGTCCGGTTGGTAGAAGCGATTGAAGATTACGAGTGCGTTGGCGCCGGCATGATCGAGCTGTTTGGCGAGGTGAGCGAACGCGCTGAAATAAGGCCCCAGCTTTACAGCGACGGGAATCTTTACGCTCTGTTTCACCACTGCGACTAACTCTGCATGCATGTGCTCGACGGTCGCACCACTGAGTTCCGTGTCGGTGGGCACGTAATAGATGTTGAGTTCGATCGCATCAGCGCCGGCTTGTTCCATCAGCCGTGCATAACGCGTCCAGCCGCCCGAAGACACGCCATTCAAACTTGCGATGATCGGAATCTTCGTGCTCTGCTTTGCCTTGCGGATGTGCTCCAGGTATTCATCGGGCCCGATGTTGTAACCGCCCATATCGGGGAACATATCCACGGCTTCGGCCGACACATCACTGCCGAAGGTCAGGAAGCGATCGAGCTCATTGCTCTCGAGGTTAATCTGCTCCTCGAAAAGCGAATGCAGCACGATCGCGCTGGCGCCGGCATCTTCCATGCGCTTAATAATTGCCTGGTCCTTGCACAGCGGAGAGGCAGAGACCACCAGAGGATTCTTGAGCTTGAATCCCAAATACTTCGTAGAAAGATCAATCATTGCCTGCTCCTTTTGCAGCGGCCTGAGCTTGGGTTGCGATTACCTGCGCGAGCCCCTTATCGTCGCCTTCGGATGGCATAGTGGCCCACTGTTCGTACATCTTGAAGCGCGTGTTCACATCCTCCTGTGCCTCGGTCAGCAGGAATGCCGCTGCCTTCGGATCACTGTGGCGAAGCATCGTGTAACGGGTTTCGTTGTAGATGTACTTCTCCAGGGGGATCGAGGGAGCCTTCGAGTCGAGACTGAACGGGCTCTTGCCTTGCGCTACGAGTGCTGGGTTATAGCGGAAGAGCGGCCAGTGGCCGGACTGTACCGCTAGTTTTTGCTGATCGAGTCCGTGCACCAGGTCGAAGCCATGGGCGATGCAGTGACTGTAGGCGATGATCATCGAAGGTCCGTCGAACGCCTCGGCTTCGTTGAACGCTTTGAGCGTCTGCATGTCGTTCGAGCCCATGGCGACCCTCGCTACATAGGCCGAACCGTAGGTCATGGCGATCATCGCGAGATCTTTCTTCGCGCGTGGCTTGCCGCCAGCAGCGAACTTCGCGACTGCACCACGCGGTGTCGATTTCGACATCTGTCCGCCGGTGTTGGAATAAACCTCGGTGTCGAGAACAAGAATGTTGACGTTGCGTCCCGATGCCAGCACGTGATCGAGGCCACCGTACCCGATGTCGTATGCCCAGCCGTCGCCGCCGAGGATCCAGACCGACTTCTTCACCAGTAAATCGGCGAGGGAGAGCAGGTCTTTCGCTTCCGCAGTGCTCAGCGTTGCAAGTTTCTTCTTCAGTTCGACAACCCGTTCGCGTTGCGACTGAATTCCCGCTTCGTTCGATTGGTCGGCCTCAAGCAAGCTCTTGACCAGCGTCTCGCCGAGGAAAGAGGCGTACTTGACGACCAATTCGCGCGCGTATTCATTCTGTTTGTCGATTGCGAGACGCATGCCCAATCCGAACTCGGCATTGTCTTCGAACAGTGAGTTCGACCACGCCACACCACGACCGTCTTTGTTTTGTGCGTAAGGTGTTGTAGGTAAGTTCGCACCGTAGATCGAAGAGCATCCCGTAGCGTTGGCGATGACTGCGCGATCGCCGAAGAGTTGGGTCATCAGCTTGACGTATGGCGTCTCCCCACAGCCCGTGCAGGCTCCCGAAAACTCGAACAGTGGCTGCATGAGCTGAACATCTTTCACCTGGTTCACACTCAGCGGCTTACGATCGAATTCGTCGATGCCGAGGAAGTATTCCCAGTTTGTCGTTTCGCTATCACGCAATGGAAGCTGGTCGACCATGCCGATCGCCTTATGCTTCACATCGCTCTTGCTCTTCGCCGGGCACGCTTCCACGCACAGTCCGCAACCGGTGCAATCTTCCGGCGCAACTTGCAGCGTGTAGAACTCGTCCTTATAATCCTTCCACTTCGCGGGTGCGCTCTTGAAAGTTGCCGGCGCACTCTTCGTGAAGTCGCTCTTGTACACCTTGGCGCGAATGACCGCGTGCGGGCATACCAGAACGCACTTGCCACATTGGATGCAGAGCTTCTCATCCCACACTGGAATTTCCAATGCGATGTTGCGCTTCTCCCACATCGCGGTTGCGGTCGGGAAAGTGCCATCGACGGGCATCAGGCTGACCGGAAGATCGTCGCCGCGGCCATCAATGATCGGACCCAGCACGTTCTTCACGAAATCGGGAGCCTGCGCTGGAACCGGCGGGCGCATATCAAAACCGCTTGATACCGCGCTCGGCACCTTCACCTCGAACAGGTTCGCCAGCGTGCTATCAACGGCGGCAAAGTTCTTTTGTACAACTGACTCGCCGCGCTTACCGTATGTCTTCTTGATCGACTTCTTTATCGCTTCGATCGCCTCTTCCCTCGGCAACACGCCGCTGATAGCGAAGAAACAGGTCTGCATGATTGTGTTGATGCGCGTGCCCATGCCGGTCTCGCGGCCGACTTTATAGCCATCGACGATATAGAACTTCAGCTTTTTGTCGATGATCTGCTTCTGCGTTGCGCGTGGCAGATGCTCCCAAACCTCTTCGGGGCCGAAGGGGCTGTTGAGCAGGAACGTCGCACCCGGCTCCGCATTTTGCAGAACGTTAACGCGTTCCAGGAAAGTGAACTGGTGGCAGGCCACGAAGCTCGCACGCGAGATCAGGTAGCTGGAGCGGATCGGCTTCGGCCCGAAGCGCAAGTGCGAAGTCGTGAGTGATCCCGATTTCTTCGAGTCGTACACGAAGTAGCCCTGCGCGTAATTGTCGGTATCTTCGCCGATGATCTTGATCGAGTTTTTGTTGGCACCCACCGTGCCGTCTGCACCCAGCCCGTAAAAGAGTGCCCGTACCGTCTTTGGATCTTCGGTCGAGAAATTCGGATCATAGCTCAGACTGGTAAAGGTGACGTCGTCATTGATGCCGATGGTGAAGTGATTCTTCGATATTTCTTTTGCTAGTTCCTCGAAAATACCCTTCACCATCGCTGGTGTGTATTCCTTCGACGACAGCCCGTACCGACCACCGATAATCTTCGGGAACTTCTTGAACGGCGCACCGCCGGTTGCAAATGCTTCGCTAATCGTAGTGACCACGTCCTGATAGAGCGGTTCGCCGACCGATCCGGGCTCCTTGGTCCGATCCAGAACTGCGATCGATTTCACTGTCGCGGGGAGTGCTGCTAAGAACTGTTCTGCCGGGAAAGGCCGATACATGTGGACCTTGATCAGTCCGACTTTCTCGCCCTTCGCATTGAGGGCTTCCACAGCTTCTTGGGTAACATCGGCGCCCGAACCCATTACGACGATGACGCGATCGGCATCTTGGGGACCAACGTAGTCGAACAGGTGATACTGGCGTCCGACTTGCTTCGCGAACTGATCCATAACGTTCTGCACGATCGTTGGCAGCGCCAGGTAATACGGGTTCACGGTCTCGCGACCTTGGAAGTAGACGTCGGGATTCTGTGCCGTACCGCGCAACACGGGTTTGTCCGGCGTGAGCGCGCGCGCACGATGGCTGCGAACCAGGTCGTCGCTGATCAGTGCTTTAAGGTCTTCCACATCGAGCTGTTCCACCTTCGCCACTTCGTGCGAGGTGCGGAATCCGTCGAAAAAGTGGATGAACGGAACGCGGGAGGCTAACGTCGCAGCGTGCGAGATCAATGCGAAGTCCATGACTTCCTGCACGTTATTGGAAGCGAGCATCGCCCAGCCGGTCTGGCGGACAGCCATTACATCCTGGTGATCGCCGAAGATCGATAGCGCTTGCGCAGCCAGTGATCTCGCAGCAACGTGTATGACTGTCGCCGTAAGTTCGCCGGCGATCTTGTACATGTTGGGGATCATCAGCAGCAGACCCTGCGCCGATGTGAATGTCGTGGCCAAAGCACCCGTCTGCAGAGCGCCATGCAATGCGCCCGAAGCGCCGCCCTCGCTCTGCATTTCAATGACGGAAGGAATCGTGCCCCAGATGTTCGGCTTGCCTTCTGAGGACCATTGGTCCGACCACTCGCCCATCGGCGAGGAGGGGGTAATGGGGTAAATGGCGATGACTTCATTGACCTTGTGCGCTACGTACGCGGCGGCTTCGTTGCCATCGATGGTTACTTTCGGTCTGTTCATTTATGAGTCCATTCATTAAGAGAACGGCCGCCGAGGCGGGCGCGATATCAAGTGCGGCGTAGGAGGACACCGCCGGGAACCGGAGCGCTCTGTGCGCAGCGGGTTTTCGTGGTTGTTCTGCTCTCTGGGCGGCGACGAATTGACAATGGAAAACACACCCCACAGCAGACGGAATTACCAGTTCGGAACCACACTCATCCTGACGGGAATTCGCACATCGAGCAGTGACTCTAGGCACGTGGGCCTGTGATGCAAGTCACAATGCCTAACTGGCTGTCAGGCTTGGGGATAGGGAGCCAATCTACACGGTTGCGGAGAAGGTGCGCAGGACCATCCGCACACGATTGTGATTTCTCGCAACAGCTGCTTGGGAAACGAGCGGCTACATCGCGTCCAAAAGAAAAGGCGCATGGCGACTGACTACGCGATTCGCGCCGGAAAGATACGTTTCAGCACAACATCAATGCGGTTCACGCTTTCCAGAACCATGGCTCTATGCCTGGACTCTGCGTCGAAGTGAGAATACGCGATGACCTCCAGAGCGTTTCGGATTTCGTGGTTCAGTTCAGCAATTCGGTTCAAGTCTTGCCTTACGCGTATGCGCCTCTGTTTTATTGCGGTGAGGAACGACCACAATACCAGCCCGAAGAAGATCCCGGCGAGCGACGCGTCAATTGCCGCATCTGTGAGTGGCGATGCGCCCGTCCGAGCTAAGCCTAGATGGAATGCGAACTGCGTCAGGCCAAATGCCGGAATGCCCAGCAGCACGGCTATCCACGTCTGCGATGGTGTGTCAGAAACATGTCCAATGAGAACTCCGAGTCGATGGAACATGCGCTACCGTCCTCTCAACTCGCTACAGATTGCGGTCCCGGCCTCTCCGCCGTTGATGATCACGATCTGTGTTTAGGGTATTCCGATTGCGTTTGCTTTTCCCGGAAGCCGGGAGTCGTCTCAGGGGGTGTGCAGATCCGAAAAGCGGTCTTGCGCTTCGGAGAGACGGCTGCTCTCCTGAATTATCGCTCCGCTGCGCCTACAGAATCCGCAGAATATTCAGCTTCCCACCGTCGGAATTCCAGATTTGGGCAATCAGACGAAGCCACTCCAACTACGATTCGGCGCAAGAGATCAGTGACCTGGCGGCGGTGCCTCGCCTCCAGCTTTCGGTCGTTTGAGAAGAAGCGGCAGCGGAATCAAGCACGCGACAAGAATCGCGATGACGTAAAAGGCATTCACGTAGGCGAGGGTCGTAGCCTGTACCGCGATCAATCCCATGACCTGGGTGTACGCTTGTTGTACGGCGCGTACGGGACCGGCCCCTGCCGCCGTCATGCTCGCAATCGAGCCATTCAACAAATTTCGAAACGGTGCATCGTAGGGAGTTGCATGGCTGACCATGTTGGACTGATGCGTTTGCGCCTGACGAGCGAGGAATGTAGTCAGCAGCGAAATACCGACGCTGCCTCCCAGGTTGCGGATGAAATTTGAGATACCCGATATCTGGTTATTCTTCGTCATCGGGATCCCGACATAGCTGAGCGTGCTGATCGGTATGAAAATAAACGCGAGCCCTGCCACCTGGAAAATTCGCCACCACACGAAGGTCTTGAAGTCGAGTTGCAAGTTCAAGTTCGTCATGTGATACAGCGCCAGCGACATGATCCCGAAGCCGACCATGATCAACTTTCTCGGATCAACCTTCGTCACTAAGAATCCCGTGAGCGGCATCATGAGCATCATGACGAATCTACCCGGGGACAGCGCCATCCCCGCCTGCTGAGCGGAGTATCCCATCTGCAATTGCAGAAATTGCGGAATGAGAACGGTTGTCCCGAAGAGTACCAGACCGAGAATAAAGTTGAAGAACGTCGATGCAGCAAAATTGCGATTCTTCAACAGACGCAACTCCATGATGGGCGCCGGATGGAACCATTCCCAAATCGCGAGGGATACCAGGCAGACCACCGCAATGATAAAGAAAGTGGTGATGAAGTTGGATCCGAACCAATCATCTTCCTGTCCTTTATCGAGTACGATCTGCAGGGTACCGATCCCAATCGCGAGCAGGGAAAGACCGATGTAATCGATGTTGAACTTCTTGCCCTTCATACCGCGCAGATGTGGTGGATCCTCTACCACGCGGTTCGTCATGAGAAGCGAGAGAATCCCGACGGGCACATTGATGAAGAAGATCCAGCGCCAATCGTAGTTGTCCGTAATCCATCCGCCGAGCGTAGGTCCGATTGCGGGTGCGACCACCACCGCCATGCCGTACATGGCGAAGGCTTGTCCTCGTTTTTTCGGAGGGAAGGTGTCCGCAAGAATGGCTTGCTCGCTCGGGCCCATGCCGCCTCCACCCGCGCCTTGGAGAACGCGAAAGAAGATCAGCCAGCCAAGCGATGGAGCAAAGCCGCACAAGATCGACGAGCCTGTGAACAGGGCAACGCTGCCCGTGATGTTCGGCATGTATCTGATGCAACCCGTCAGGGGATCGATGCAAGGTTGTTCAGATCGCGTGGAGTTTAATGCCAAGCAAAAGTTCTGGGCGGAAGCAGGCCAGCAGTAAGCAGTCTGCCGCCGTACGTCACCGCGAACGCACCGAACAAACACGGTCACGCCTTCTGACTGCTGGCCGCACGATCTTCGCGCGTGATGGCTTTGAAGGGGCGAAACTCGAAGAGATTGCCTCGGAAGCGGGTTACACGCGCGGCGCACTGTACGCCAACTTCGAGAGCAAGGAAGACCTCTTCATCGCAATGCTCGAAGAAAATATCCAGGAGCGCATCTCCTACGCGCGAAAATTACTGGCGAAACAGCATGACGTGAAAAAACGGATCGAAGCTTTCCGTCAACTTTTCATGGAAAAAGCCAGGGAGCGTTCCTGGGCGCTCTTGTGGCTGGAATTCAAGCTGTTCGCCCTTCGTCATCCCGAGTTCAAAGCCAAGCTTTCTGAGATGCGGGAGAGAGTCTCGCTCTCCTCGTCGGAAATGCTGGAAGAGTTCTTTGGAGAAACCAGTGGCGTTAAATTTCCGGTTCGTTCGTGTGTGCTCGGAATGGCTCTAGGTGCGCTTGCCCATGGTCTGCAACTCGATCACATGCTCGATAAATCCATCCGGGAAGAGGAAATCGAAACCGTGGTGACCCTGTTTCTCGATGCCATGCTTCCGCTCCCGAAGCTTCGATGATTGCATGACGGAAGGCGTTTACTGCGGGAATATCAGCCGCCCATTCGGCGCAAACCTAGCTTCTCCCCATGCCTTGGTGAACTGTTATATTGATTCGAGTTTTCCATAAAAATTAAGGCTTTGCATGCCACCAATTTCTCGCCGAATACTCAATTGGTTTCTCAGCGTTGTGCTGATGGCGATAGTTGCAGGATTTGCATCGAGCCGCGATTTTTATCTTGGTTCGATCCAATCGCCCTACTTCGCCGCTTCGCTGGCCGGCGTTGCCATCATCTATGCGTGTATCCGGCAAAAAATAGAGCTTTTCCAGATTGTTGGGGTCGCCGCGATTCTCTGGGGCGTGGAGTATACGATCGCCGGCACGCGTGCCAGTGGCATTTTCTTAATCGTCCCGACAATTGCTCTCTTCGGGTTGGCAGCGCTCTTGCTACTTGGACTGCGTGCGATTTGGACCGGTGGGGAAGAGCAATGCCTGCTGCTCTATGCCTTCGTGCCTTCTCTTGCCTTTGCAGCGTCAGATTGGTACGCGAGCGATATGCTCGCCATTACCGAACACCTTCATCCTAAGGTCTACGACTTTTATCTTTTCTCCTACGATGCGAGCCTGGTGGTGCAGCCCGCCACAAAACTGGCACAACTTTTCGTGTTGCACCCATGGTTTCGAATCTCGAGCATGATCGTGTATGTCGGCCTCGCTCTCCCGATTGCCCTGGTGTATGGCCTGAAACTCAAGCGGGACGGACGCAAAGCACTTCCGGTGATGTATGCGTTCCTAGCCACCGGACCGATCGGCGTATTGTTCTACAATTTGCTCCCAGCCCTGGGACCGGCCCACGTGTTTGGTAGCGCCTTCCCATTCCACTTGCCGAGCTATGTCCAAGCCGCACGACTGGTGCCCGACGTCGTGGCTTATCCGGGCCCGCGCAATGCGATCCCGTCGCTCCACATGGGATGGATGCTGCTGGCTTGGTGGAACTCGAAAGGCCTTCCTATTCTCTGGCGAGTCGTGGTGATGTATTTCCTGGTCTTCACTGTCTTCGCGACTCTCGGCACAGGAGAGCACTATCTCGTAGACTTGATCGTCGCCTTTCCGTTCGCACTTCTGCTCCAGGCACTCTGTAGGACATCGTTGCCCCTCGGGTCCAAGCGACGACTCATCCCCCTCGCAGTTGCTCTGTTGACCATCGTCGTTTGGATGGCGCTTCTGGTTTTCGCTTACCGCTTGTTCTGGCTTTCCACCGCGATTCCGTGGATTGCAGCCATACTTACTGTCGGCGGTTCAATCATCCTGCATCGTTGGTTGACGAGCGAGGCGGTCACCCGTGTCGGGGAACCGGACGCACCATGACCAGTGCCCGCACAATCCGAGTGCGCGGGGTGGTGCAAGGCGTAGGTTTTCGCCCGTTTGTCTATCGACTCGCGCGAGCGAACACGTTGACCGGGTGGGTCCTCAATGGCGAACAGGGTGTTGAGATTTTTGTGGAGGGTGCCGATGCCGGACTCGAAGAGTTCGTCCGCGACTTGGTCGCGAAGGCGCCGCCCGCAGCGAACATCGCGGAAATGCAGGTCGCGCGAGCGGAACCGCTAGGGTTACTAGACTTCACGATTCGCGAAAGTGCCCATCTCAACCGCCCTACCGTGCGCGTCTCGCCGGACCTGCCGGTCTGTGACGAATGCCTTTCCGAACTGCTCGATTCTTCCAATCGACGATTTCACTACCCGTACATCAACTGCACGAACTGTGGCCCGAGATACACGGTCATCCTCGGTCTTCCGTACGACCGGCCAAATACGACCATGAACTCGTGGCCGCTTGATGCCTTCTGTAGTGCCGAATATAGCGATCCTGACAATCGCCGTTTTCACGCGCAGCCCGTCGCTTGCCCTGAATGTGGACCGCTATATTTTCTCCACACCGGAAAGCAAATCGACGGCGGGAAAGATGTCATCGCCAAAGCGGCGGCCATGCTCCGCGACGGCAAGATCCTCGCCGTGAAAGGTCTCGGCGGGTATCACTTGGCATGCGACGCAAGAAATGCCCCCACGGTTGCGCAATTACGGGAGCGAAAGTTCCGCAAGGAAAGACCCTTCGCCTTGATGGTCCGCAATCTTTCCATCGCTCGCACGATCGTTGAGCTGACGGAAGACTCGGAGCAATTGCTGACTGGAGTTGCGCGGCCGATCGTGCTCGCACCCGCAAAGGTCGAATTCCCAGAAGTAGCTCCCGGCAACAACGAACTCGGTGTGATGCTGCCCTATACGCCCCTGCATCACCTGCTCTTTGAACAAGGTGCGCCCGAGATTCTCGTGATGACCAGTGCGAATCGTTCCAGCGAGCCGATCGCCTATGAAGACGAAGATGCCTTACGGAGCCTGGCCGAAATCGCGGACGCATTCCTTGTAGGGGAACGTCCAATTGCGCGTCGCGTCGATGATTCGGTCGTACGTGCCGGTACCTTTGGTCCTGCCATCCTTCGCCGCAGCCGCGGCTATGCTCCGGCCGCAGTGATCACTCTCCCCTCGCAGCAGCCAATCCTGGCCCTGGGCGCCGATCTCAAGAATGCTGTCACTCTCGTGGTGAATGGGCAGGCATTCGTGAGCCAGCACATCGGCGATCTCGACCACTTCAGCGCCTTTCGAGCCTTTCAGGAAACAAGTCGCGACCTGCTGGCCATGTATGAGGTGCGGCTCGATGAGTTGTTGGTGGTTCACGATGCTCATCCACAATATCGCTCCACGACGCATGCTTTAAGCTTGCCTGTTCCTGGCCGGCTTGCGGTCCAACATCATCGTGCACATATCGCTTCCGTGTTGGCAGAGCGCGGAGACTGGGACACGCGGGTTGCTGGCGTGAGTTTTGATGGAACGGGCTACGGGGACGACGGAACCATCTGGGGTGGCGAGATATTTGGCGGTACTCTGCGCAGTGGATTCCAACGTGTCGCCCATCTGCGCCCCGCGTTGCTGCCGGGTGGCGATGCGGCCGCCAGGTATCCTGTGCAGGCCGCAGCCGGATTTCTAAGTCAACTGGAAACGCTACCCGACCTCTGTGCGCACCCCTTTGATTTTCCTTCTCGTTATCGTACCGCAAGGGAACTGATCGATCGGAAAGTACGATGTTTTCAGACCACATCGATGGGAAGGCTTTTCGATACCGTAGCTGCACTGGTCGGATTCACGCGCGAGATCACCTATGAAGGCCAAGCGGCGATCTGGCTCGAACAACTCGCGAAACGCAGCATGACGAGCGCATCCTATCCATTTCCGTTCGTGGAGAATGAACTCGATTTCCGACCCTTGCTATCCGCTGTCATTGCAGATCGGCGGCGGGGGGAGTCCCCGCAAAAGATTGCCCGTTCCTTCCAGAGAGCCGTTGCCGAAGGCTTAGCGCGGGCCCTCCGCGAAGTTTGCAGCGCGGAATCGATGGAGACGGTCGTCCTCTCCGGCGGCGTATTTCAGAACGAGTTGCTCTTGCAGAATCTGAAACCTCTGCTCGAGCGGAATCGACTGCAGGTCTGGACCAATCACGCTGTTCCCGCCAACGATGGTGGCATCAGTCTCGGACAGGCGGCACTCGCGGCCTTCGCAGGCGTCAAGTAAGGGTACATACGCAGCTGCTCGCGGGTTGTGCCGCGCCCTTGGAACAGATTCAATGAAGTACTTGGCCGTTCGATTAAGCCACAAATGCTCATTTCCCGGCGGAAGATTTACTTGAGCTTTGGGATTGCACCAGAATCCCCGCGGCAACTGACGACAAAAGAGACAAGCCGGTCGCCACTCCGACAATACCTCTGAAGCTGTAGACAAAGGCTGCGCCGACCAAATCAGCCTCCGCGGCATTTCCTGTCTCGATCGCTGCCAGCTTTTCGCGCTGATTGAATACCCTGCTTTTCTCCTCCACCGCAAGATTCGACTTCTGCAGTTTCGAATGCAGTTCGTGGGCGAACATCGCATTGAAAATCGTGCCGAATAGCGCTAACGCCAGCAGGCTTGCGACCCGCGAAACCGCATTGTTCACGCCCGATGCTGTCCCCGCCTTCTCCTGAGGAACTGCATTCATCACCACCGTTGTCAACGGCGCGACGCTCACGGCCAAACCGAAGCCTAGGATTAGAACTGCAGGAAAGAATGTGGCCCAGTAACTCCCTCCGACCGCCGGACGAAGGAGCAATGCAAAACCTGCCGCGACGATGAGCGGGCCCACGATAAGAGGCAAGCGCGCTCCATAGTGCGCAACTAAACCGCCGGACCATCTCGATAAGAGGAACATCAGCAGAATGAACGGCAGCAAAGCCGCGCCGGCCGCTGTCGGCGTGTAGTGCTGGATCTGAATCAAGTTCAGCGGCAGGTAATAAAGCACGCCGCCCAGCGCCGCATAGAGGAACAACGTCAACAAGTTTGCTCCGCTGAAATTTCTTGATCGAAAGAGCGGTAATGGCACCATCGCTTTCGGCGAGCGTGCTTCGACGACAACAAAAGCAAGCAGCAGGATGACTCCCGAAACTCCGATAGGCAGTACGAATCGTCTACCGGCGGAGGACTCGATCAGTGCGTAGGTGACCGCACCTAAGCCAAGCGTTGCGAGCGTGGCACCGATCCAGTCCAGGCTATTGCCTTCTGCTTCTCGACGCGTCTCTGGCACCTTCCATAGGGAGACCAGGATTACAAATACCGCAAGGGGAACATTAAGAAAAAACACCCAATGCCAGGAGGCATGCTGCACCAACCATCCTCCCAGCAGCGGTCCGATGGCAGCCGTAATCGCGGTGAATCCTGACCACGTGCCGATCGCTTGTCCGCGAGTCTCCTCCGGGAATGAAGCGCTGATCAATGCAAGGCTTCCTGGTACGAGCAACGCGGCACCCACCCCTTGCACCGCGCGAGCGGCAATGAGAGCGTGAATGCTCTGCGCGAATCCACACCAGATCGAAGCTCCGGCAAACATCACGACAC
>PLWX01000203.1 GCA_003151155.1 Acidobacteriaceae bacterium | reverse complement strand
CTGGCGCAGCGCCCTGGATGTGGACCATGGCGGGCGCCATGGCACAGGGCGGAAACGAACTGGAGTTGGCTCGCACGCTGTGGACTGAGATTTTGACGGACACCAATGACTCGAGCATCCGGACCAATGCGCAGCAGCGGCTAGCCTCGATCAACTCGGATGAAGCGGTGATCCAATTGCAAAAGCGCGTCGACGCCTATAAAGAACATTTCGGTCAGATACCTAGTAGTATGCGCGACGTGGTGACGGCCGGACTGCTGCGTGGTATTCCGACCGATCCTGCGGGCAATCCTTACCTGATCGATTCTTATGGTGAAGTGGTAGTGAAAGACCCGAAGAAGTTGCCCTTCATCACCAAGGGATTAGCCCACGGAATGATGCCCTCGGTCATTTACAACCGCTACGTGGTCGAAGATCAACGCAATCAGCTAATAGAGGAAGAAAAGAAAAAGAAAGACGAAGAGAAGGCAGCTTCCGGCGACAAGCAACGTCCAACGCGTTAATGGCCGTCGCCGCTCCCGCTTAACTCCTGGATAGGAACACGCCTTGCATCTGCGCTTACTCCGAAGATCGATTTCACTCCTCTTCTTCCTGCTCGTCATCACAGGCGGATCGATGCTCGCGTTCGCGCAGGGTGACATTCGCAAAGTCGCCGACGCGGTCGATCATCGTTATAACGGCCTGCACTCGATGCAGGCGCAGTTTACGGAGCAATACAGCGGGGCCGGTATGGAGCGCACGGAGAGCGGGATTTTGTCTCTCAAGAAGCCGGGCAAAATGCGGTGGGAATACCAGAGCCCGCGGGCCAAGATTTTCGTGAGTGATGGGAAACTAGCGTGGTTCTATGTTCCGGGTGAGAACCAGGCCCGCCAAACCCAGGTCAAGAAGCTGGATGACCTGCGGACACCCCTGCGCTATTTGCTAGGCCATACTAAGCTGGAGAAGGAATTCACGGGACTTTCGCTGGCGCCCGACGTCAAACCTTTACACTCTGGCGATACGATGTTGCGTGGGGTTCCGGCTTCGATGGCGGACCGGGTAAGCCAGGTGTTGCTGGAAATTTCGCCTGAGAATCGGATTGCACGGCTGGTGGTGGAGGAGCTGGACGGCTCGCGAACGGAGTTCGAGTTCACCGCCGAACAGGATGATCCAGTGTTGCCGGATGCCCATTTTGCCTTTAAGCCCCCGGAGGGGGTGGAGATCCTGCAGGGAAGCGAACTGACAGCGCCCTAAGAGGGCACTCAAATCGGCAACAAAGGTTTGCGGCTCAAGATGATAGACTGAGGAAAATCAGGTGAGTTTGAAGGCGGAATGGCGGAATATCTAGTCAAACTGGCCGACGAGCGCGGCCACATCCAGGAAAAAACCGAGAGCGGACACTCTGAGTCCGAGGTGCGCGAGCGTTACTCGCAAGCCGGGTTCCTCGTGTATTCAGTCAAAGCTCGCGGTGGCGTGGGCAGCTTCCGACTGCCGTTCGGACGCAAGGTCAAGCCCCAACAGTTCCTGATTTTCAACCAACAGTTTCTTACGCTGATTCATGCCGGACTGCCAATTGTGCAGTCGATGGAACTGCTGATGCGCCGTCAGCGCAATGAGTATTTTAAAAAGATTTTGGAAGACGTTCGCGATCGCCTCAAGGGCGGAGCGCTGCTCTCGGAAGCTTTCGAAGCGCAACAAGTGTTCCCGAAGATCTACACCACCACGCTGCTGGCCGGGGAGAAGAGCGGCAACCTGGAAGAAGTGGTGGGACGGTATATCAGCTTCCAGCGATTGCTGCTGACCTTCCGGAAAAAGCTGGTCGCGTCGTTGATTTACCCGTCGATCCTGGTGGTTGGCGTGATTTTACTGTTCACCATGTTGATCACCTGGGTAGTTCCGCGTTTCGCGGCATTGTTTAACGACCTGGGATCGAACTTGCCGTTTATCACCAAGTTTGTTCTGGCATTCGGCGAAAATGCGCAGAAGTGGGCTCCGGGAATTTTCATCGCGCTGGTGCTGTTGGCGATCATTTTTGTGCGCTGGAGGAAATCGGAGACCGGATCCTTCCAGTGGGACCGTTTCATGCTTTCATTGCCGGTCTTCGGACAGATCTGGATGAAGTCGCAAGTGGCGACCTTTTCGCGCATGCTTTCGACGTTGCTGAGCGGCGGCTTGCCCTTGGTGCCTTCGCTGGAGACGGCGGCAGCATCGATCGGGAGCAAGACCCTGGCGCGCGGCATTCGCGAGGCCGGCAAGAGCGTCCGTGAAGGAAAATCGCTGGCGCGCAGCCTGGAGGCGACAGCGGCGTTTCCCGATCTTTCGGTGGAGATGATCGAGGTCGGCGAATCGACGGGCGCGCTTTCGCAAATGCTGGTGTCGGTAGCGGAATTTTACGAAGAAGATGTTCAGAACGCGCTGAGCGCGGCAATGTCGCTGATTGAACCGGTCATCCTGATCATCATGGGCATGGTGGTGGGTTTCATTCTGATCTCGCTGTACCTGCCGATCTTCAGCATCGGTATGAACTCGCATTGATCGCCGATCGCAGCGGCGAATGGAGATGTAAAAGGCATGGCTGAGAACGGCGCAATTTTCATAACGAACGGCACCGCGGTAGCCGGGAACGAAGAAGATCGTGGACGCGATCTGGCGAAACGCTATCGCTGCGAATACGTGGACCTGAAATCCTTCCACTTGCAGCAGGAGTTGTTTCGCAAGATCCCCGTGGAGTTGATGTTCCGCTACAACTTCATCCCGCTGGAAGAACTACCTGACGGGCGGTTGGCGATTGCGATCGCCGATCCGAGCCAGTTGATGATGATCGACGAGGTCAGCCTGCTGCTGGGGCGCAGCGTGGCGACCAAGGTTGCGACTCTTTCGCAAATCAGCGACATCCTGAAAAAGACCGAACAGTCGCAACGCGTGCTGGAAGAGGCCAGCGAAGATTTTGCGGTCCACGTCATTCGCGATGATGACGAAGCGGACGAAACGATTTCGATCGAGAAGTTGACGGCGGAAGGGGACATGAGTCCCATTATTCGCCTGGTGGATACAACGATCTTTACCGCGTTGCAGCGGCGGGCCAGCGATATTCACATCGAAACGCAAGACGATTCGGTGGCGATCAAGTACCGCATCGACGGCGTGTTGCAGAAGGCCATGCAGCCGATCGGCAAAGAGCACCACTCGACGATCATTTCGCGTATTAAGGTCATGAGCGAACTGGACATCGCCGAGCGGCGTGTTCCGCAGGATGGACGCTTCCGGGTGCGGTATGCCGGACGCCAGATCGATTTCCGTGTTTCCATCATGCCGTCGATTCATGGGGAAGACGCGGTGCTGCGCGTACTCGACAAAGAGAGCATGAGCGAGAAGTTCCATAACCTCACGCTCGATGTGGTTGGGTTCAGCGACGAGGACATCAAGAAGTTCCGCCGCTATATCAAAGAGCCGTACGGCATGGTGC
>PLWX01000196.1 GCA_003151155.1 Acidobacteriaceae bacterium | reverse complement strand
CTCAACACTTTCTGCTCACGAATCCAAACTTGCACCACGGGCTGCTAAGGCTTTTGCCCGGTACATGGCCATGTCTGCGTCTCGGAGCATGTCTGCAGCGCTCTCGTGTGGGCTGGTACTCAGCGCAATACCGATGCTCGCGGAAGCCAACAGCTCCTGTCCTCCCACGGACAGCGGCGTAGCGGCTAAGACCTTTTGAATCCGCGTTGCCACGCGTATGGGGTCGCTCGCATCGTGAATGTCCTCCATGAGAATCGTGAATTCGTCCCCGCCCAGGCGTGCGACGTTGTCTTGACTGGCGCTCGGACCTTCTGCCCCCTGCGACTGGTGCGACACCGTGTCGTCTTTCCGCAGCGAATTTCTGAGCCTTTGTCCAACTTCGACTAGCACGGCGTCTCCCGCTGCGTGGCCCAGGCTGTCGTTGAACTTCTTGAAATCGTCGATGTCCACGAATAACACGGCAAATTTGTAGTCCGAATGCCGCTTAGCACGGTTGAAAGCGCGACCCAACCTGTCCAGAAAAAGGGCGCGATTCGGCAAATCGGTGAGCGCATCGTGAAATGCGTTGTGCTGAAGCCACTCCTCCGCCCGCTTACGGTCGGTAATGTCTTGGTTGACAATCACGAGGCTGGTCGATTTCCCACTCGCATCCCGCACCACTCTGGCCGTTGATTCCAGAACACGCCAACTCCCGTTCTTGTGGCGGATCCTGTACTCTATCCTCTCGCCGTGCCCCGATTTGCGAGCTTGTTCTGCTGCATGTGCGACTCGTGCGCGATCATCGGGATGAATCTGTTCGAGCGAGCTTGTGCCCCGCAACTCTTCGGCGGTGTAACCGAGCAACCGTTCATAAGCCGGGCTGTTATAGATCCTCTTTCCAGTTGCGTCCACCACGGCGATCATGTCGTCTGCGTTTTCGCTGATGACGCGGAACATGTCATCGCGCGACATCAACTGGCGACGGATGCGATGGATCTGAACCTGCTGGTACACAGAGTAGATGTCAAATAGCAATACTAGCCCCAGTAGCCCGCGCAATAACTCCTGAATGTTTAGCCCGTAAAACCTGTCTGTCTCGGAGCGGAGCAATGGGAGCGCAAACGCGGCTATTCCAGCGGTCAGCAGCAGTGTGACAATGACTACAAACGACCATAGCCACCACTCCCGCCGCTCCATTTGCTTCATGGGCGGGCTTGTACTTCCCAGCATGTCGCGCGCTACAAAGCTCTTTTGCCCCATAGACGAGAACAGTCCTTAATAACCGGAATCTGACTCAAAGGCGCGCAGTTCCGCACCGATGTTGGCATCAGGCAGCTTAGCGGCATGCATGTTATCGGCGTAAGATGCCTTTCGTAATCCAGTGTCCCCGTGTGAGCGCTTTGCGCAAGGGCTGGGTCGCCGCCGGAACCATCTTGAGAGCAGGTGACGATACCCCGTCGGACCTGATCATCATGGGGCACGGGGGTCCGGAGCGTTTGCGGGATTAGTCAGGCATTTCGGGTTGGCCGCACACAAGATTGTTTGCCGGGCCGTTTGCTGGTGTTCACAGTGCGACCATTGACTGAAAGAGCTAATTGTTCGTCTTCTGGCGGGCATCGTCGATGCACATCGTCGCTACAATCGCCAATATCTCATTTGACGCCTCCAGGATTCTCACGACGTACTTTTGCTGCTTCGGAGTGAGCGGCTGGCTTTCCTGGAGTAACTGGGCATTGCCCATGACTACACCCAGCGCATTGCGAAGATCGTGGGTCATTCGTGTGGCAGTTCCTGCAGACATAGGTACACTCCAATAGGTACGACTTACCATTCTCAATTTCAGCATGCTAGTCAGCTACGGCAAAGCACAATTCAACCTCCTCGGTTACCTCGGTCACCAAGCGATACAGGACCTACCAGAGCGAGATACGACGATATGGTGGCTGGCGTGCTGACCGAGTGTAGCCACCGGGCCGCGTGATTGCGGCCGATTCGCTCCGCCGGAAGGCAAGAAAGACCTGCTCGGCCGATCCGATCAACCTGACAAGCCTTCGCCTCCGGGCTTGGAGAACACCGGAAATGACAAGCTCTCCAACTTGGGCGCCGGATGATTCATGTCTGTGTCAGGATCGAATCCGGGCTTTCGGTGGACCTGGATTGGGCATAAGAATGAAGACTGTTCCAGAACCCGTTTCGCTATCGTCAACGGCGATGAGTTTGTCGTACCTTGTAGTATATTTTTGTGTCCGCCCTTTCTAACCCGTGCCTGGACAGGCGGAAGGTCACCGATGCCAAACAGCCCGAGTGAAGGTGATCGTCGCCGCCTGGTCCGCATCGGCGGCGCGGTTGCGGCTGGGTTTGGCATCCTCGCTCTTCTTGGCTGGGCCCTGGGGTTCCCTTCCTGGCCAGGTTCGCGCGGGACATGATCCGGATGGCGCCGAGCAAGACGCTGCTGTTCGTCCTGTACGGGATCGCTGTCCTCCTTCGCGCTCGCCTGCCGCTCGGCCGCGAAGCGGATTGGACCGATATGGTAATCAACTCCGCGGGCGCGCCCATTTGTGCGCCGTTGAAATTCTTTCGCCACGTCCTGCCGATCATCCGCCATCACCACGAGAAGATGGAACGGTCTCCCGCGATTCTCCCTCCGCAGATATACGGATATCGTCCCGCAATGATTCAAGTGATCTCGGAGGTGGCGCGAGGGCTCATTGGTACGTCTCCATCGAGATTGCATGCGTTGCAATGCTAGGTGAGTGCGCTCTCGTCGATGTCGACCTTCGCTCCGCATGCGTAACAATGGAGATCGTCGATCCCGTGGTCACCGGAACAAGCGCCTGAGCTGACCGGGATTTTGTACCGAGTAGTTTGTTAGTGTAGCGCCTCGTTTGAGGTTTGTCCGTAGCCGCCGCCGGGGGTGTGGGGATATGGGAAACGCGCAGCGTTTTCCATATCTCCATGCCCCTCCTGCTTGAGCAGGATTGCCTTCGGCGCCGGGGG
>PLWX01000122.1 GCA_003151155.1 Acidobacteriaceae bacterium | reverse complement strand
CCGGGGCGCCTATTTGACGCTGGCGCCGTTGCTCGGCACCGCTGCCGCGAGCACGCTGTTTGCCGTGGCGTTGCTGGCCAGCGGCCAAAGCTGCTCCATCACGGGATCACTCGCCGGGCATGTCGTGATGGAAGGCTTCATGCATTGGCGGATCAAGCCTTGGGTGCGACGGCTCATCACCCGCACGCTAGCCATCCTGCCAGCGGTCTTCATTATCGGCATCCGAGGAGACAGCAGCGTTACCGATCTGCTGACCCTCAGTCAGGTGGTGCTAGCGCTTCAGCTTCCCTTCGCCATGTTCCCGCTCCTGCACTTCACCAGTTCTCGCAAGCGAATGGGGACTTGGAAGAACGGTTGGTTCCTACTGATTGCCGGTTGGGGCAGTGCTATCCTGATCACCGCGATGGACATCTACGGTCTCCCGGACTCGCTCAAAGCTGCGTGGCAGGTTATCAGCGGCGGATGATGCTGGAGCGGCAAAAGACAACAGAAACGGAACAACCATGTACGACACCATTCTCGTGACGTTGGACGGCACGCCAACTGACCGGGCGATTATCGGTCACGTCAAGCAGCTTGCGAAGCTCGCACAAAGCCATTTGGTGCTTCTTCATGTGGCGGATGGATGGGCAGCAAGAACCTATGGACCGGACGCGGTCAGTCCGGAGATCGTCGAGGATACTGCGTATTTGGAAAGGGTTCGTGCAGAGTTTCAATCAATCGGGATTCCCGCAGAGACCGAACTGGCGTATGGCGAACCATACGAGGAAATCATCAAATGGGTTCAACAGAAGGGTTGCGATCTGGTAGCCATGAGCACACATGGACACCGCTTGCTTGCTGATGTATTTCTCGGTACCACAGCTACTCGAGTGCAGCATAGTGTCAGTGTGCCGGTTCTCCTCCTCCGGGCAAAGTGAAGTGCCCACACGAGCCTGGTCAATCTTCCGTCTAGAACTCTCGGCAGCAGTCGCACGGCCTTCCTCTGAAAGCTTGCCAACCTTCCTGCGTAACCAGCGGTAGTAGGCACAGAGCAGCCACAGGATCCGCCCACCTAATGCCCCAGAAGGCATTCGCAAGCAGGCCTGCAAGTGCGATGATCGACAAGTAGCCACAAAGGGCGGACTCCGCTGCATCCGCTCTCAGGGTTGCGCTCGCAGTTAACGTGGACAGCCTGCGCTTCTGCCGGGCAAGCAGGGGCATTCCAATCGCAGCAACAATCAGTACAACGATCCCGAGAAAGCTTGGCCTCACTTCACGATGGCCTAATAGAGCCAACGCTGCGATCACCGCGACGTAGGCAGCCAATGTAAACAGAAGACCTCCGGCGATTCGGGCCGTCGAGTGTTCTGAGGCCCCGTGCGAATTGGAGCGAAACCGCAAATAAACAACTCCCGCGGAAAGAAGTTCTATGGCGCTGTCGCCGCCGAAAGCCATCAGCGCTGGGCTGTGGGCCCTCCATGCCGCCGAGAGGGATACAACAGCTTCGACGCTCATCCAAGCAATTGTGATTACTTGAATCCGACGAATGCGGTGGAGCGTGGTGGGCGTAGGAACTGGCAGTGTGTAATCCACGAAGCAAGCATTATGACAGCTGTGTGTGCAAGTCTTAGCGGTACTTACATGGCCCTGAGCGATGGGCAGGTCGGAGCTGTTCAGAGGGGCGAAGAGTCGTTTACTTTTTGAGACAACGGAGACGATAGATTTTGCTCTCGTGATTTCAAAGGCTTACGATCGGCGCGGGGGATCAGTTTTTGGAACAAGAATTCCCCAATCCTTTGGCTTTCCTGTGTTTCAGAAGGGATGATCCAAGCTGTTCTGGGCTCGCCCCTTTTGTGCCGGCTGCTTTGGCAACATCGCCGCCGGAATACCGCTTCCTCAATGCAAAGTATGTCGGCAATAATCGCTCCTCTGAGGTCCAGCCTCTTGAGCCCTACTTGATCGCGTGAGCGCTTTACAAAAGGTGGATCTCGGAAGCATACTGAATCACTCTTGCAGGATGGCTCGGTGAGATCCAAAGTTTTGTTTGCGCTAGCGTTGTTCCTGCATTTGCTCGTGCACCCGATGGTGCATGCGGCAGACATGCAGATCTTCGCGCCGGCGCATTCATCGTCGATTGCGAAAGCAACACTGCTATCCCCGGCTACTCCAGAATGTGCAGTCTGCCACACTGCGGGGCATGCCCAGGCTGGCCGCTCCGCCGTCATTCTGTTCGTGGGATTTGCCCCGACCGCGATCGTGGTGGCATCGCCGGAATACTGGGCGTCCGAAACGATCGAAACTCACCTTTCGCCGCGCGCTCCGCCGGCTGCCTGAAAATTCCTCTCACTCTACCCAACATTTAGGAATTCTGCTCGAAGCTCGACATCCAGGGCTTCGGGATTTTCGTCCCACGATCTAAGGAGCAGCCCATGCACGACTGGGCACCTGCAACCGTGCAGGCAACGAAATACGACTCCCGGCGATGGCGCAAGTCCCGCTGCGCAGTCGCATTACTTTGCCTCGTACTGGTGTGTTTGTTTGCGGGGATTTCCGCAGTCCATGAGCACGCATTCCCTAGTTCTGGCACGTCCGTGTCGCAGATCGCGGCCCCGTGTGAGTTATGCGCAGTCGCATTCCAGGCGGCACTGCTGTTCGCGATACTTCTCCTCTGTCTTCATTGCGTTTCTGTCGCCGCGTCCGCGGCTGCGAATCCGAAATCGAAGTCACAATACTCCGGCACTTCTGTCTGGTCCCGCCCGCCTCCGTTTCTTTTTTGATCGCTCGGAAATCAAAGTGAGCTCTCAAAAATCATCATTTTGTAAATCGGAGGAAGTATGTCGAGCCGTATTGCACTTCTATTGCTATTCATTCTTGCGGGGATCAATGCCTGGGCCCAGTCGGGAAATTCAACGTCGATCAGCGGCACAGTAGTAGACCCGAGTGGGGCCGTGGTGGAAGGCGCCACGGTACAAGTCGAAAATCCGGTGAGCCAGTTCGTGCGCTCTACAACGACAGACAGCGCGGGAAAATTTACCGTTCCGAACGTTCCTTTCAATCCTTACCATCTCACGGTGCGGGGGAAGGGATTTGCGCCGCACGCACAGGATGTCGAAGTTCGCTCTACCGTCCCTCTCAATCTGAAGATCAGTTTGGCGGTTGAATCGGCGGGCACCACGATCAATGTAGAGAGCAGTGGCGAAGACTTAACGGAAAACACACCGGTTTCGCACACCGATGTCGATCGCGGATTGTTCGACAAACTCCCGCTGGAGAGTGCTTCGTCGTCAGTTTCCTCGCTGGTTACGCTTGCTACGCCTGGCATCGCTGCCGATTCCAACGGCTTGTTCCATGGACTCGGAGACCACGCAGAGAATTCGTTTTCGATTGATGGTCAGCCGATTACGGACCAGCAGAGTAAAGTTTTTTCGAATCAGATTCCGCTTGATTCGGTTGAATCGATGGAAGTAATTGGTGGAGCCCCACCGGCTGAATTTGGCGACAAGACCAGCGTGGTGATCAAAGTGACGACGCGCTCCGGACAAGGAGTGACCACCCCGCACGGAGCCTTGACGACCTCTTACGGAAGCTTTGGCACTGTCAATACAAGTTTCAACCTGGCGTATGGTGGGCAGAAATGGGGGAATTTCATCGCGGCCAATGGGCTGAACAGCGGCCGTTTCCTCGATCCGCCGGAGTTCGCGGCGATCCACGACCGCGGCAACGAAGAGAATATTTTCGATCGTGTGGACTTGCAGGTCTCTAATCTCGATACGCTGCACTTGAATGCGAACTTTACCAGGTCATGGTTCGAGAATCCGAATGCATACGACAACTTGCATGTCGGCCAAACCGATCCCATCGGCAATCTTCTTGGGCCAACCGACCAGCGATCGCAGATCAAGACCTTTAACTTTGCTCCATCGTGGACGCATCTGCTGGGATCCAACGCGGTGTTCACCCTGGGTGGGTACGTTCGTCGCGACCAGTACAACTACTATCCCAGCGGGGATGCATTTGCTGATATTGGTCCAATTCAACAGGAGACCGTCTCGCAGAGACGATCGTTAACCAATGCGGGCCTGCGCTCCGACATCTCGTACGCCAAGGGCGTTCACAATATTAAGGCTGGGTTCGTGTATGAGCAGACGTTACTCAATGAGAATGATAATTTCGGAATCGTTGACCCGACGTTGTTGAGTTCGCTCACGGGCGCAAGTGGAGGTTCTTGCCTCGACTCCAGCGGGAATCCGATTGCGGCACCGTGCACGGACCTGGCGCCTTTCGATCTAACCCGAGGTGGAAAGCTCTACAGGTTCAACGGGCATACCGATGTAAAAGAGTTGGCGCTCTACATCCAGGACGCCATCACGAAAGGCAATTGGAACTTCAACCTCGGAATTCGCGGCGACCTTTATAACGGTCTCACTATGGCGCACCAGGCGGAACCGCGCGTTGGCATCTCGTATCACGTGGCTCCGAGCAACACGGTTCTCCGCGTGTCGTATGCGCGGCTGCTGGAAACGCCCTTCAACGAAAATCTTGTGCTTGCCAGCACCGGCTGCAACTACACCGTCATTGCCGATCTGATCCCATGTGTTCCGGCCGTTAACACTCCTGGGTATCGCAACGAATTCCACGCCGGCCTCGAACAGGCCTTCGGAAAATACCTGGTTGTCAGCGGTGACTACATCTGGAAGTACACCCACAGCGGCTACGACTTCAGCATTTTCGCTGCGACTCCCATTTTCTTTCCAATCGGCTGGCACAACTCCAAGATCAACGGATTCGATATGCGGGTCAGCGTTCCGAATTATCACGGGCTGACAGCGCTGGTGGTGATGTCGAGCGTCGCCGCCCGCTTCTTCCCGCCGCAGACCAGCGGCCTGGGCGTGACCGTGGGCCAAAGCGGTTTGCCCTTCCGGATTGACCACGACGAGAAATTCAACGCAACTACCCATGTCCAGTACCAGACGCCCTGGAAGAAATTTTCACCTTGGATTGGCTTCAACTGGCGGTATGACAGCGGATTAGTCGCCGGAGCCGTTCCCTTCGCTACGGATACGACAACCCCTGTCGACCTCACCGGGCTTACGGCCGATCAACAAATGCAAGCAGGACTCTTCTGCGGCAGTCAGCGTCCAACGCTGTCCGCGCCGCTGACGACCTGCGTCCCCGCGCAGTACGGATCGACGCTCATCTCGATTCCCGCTCCTGGAACCGAGAACGACGATCACAATCCGCCGCGCATCGCCCCACGCAGCCTTTTTGATCTTGCCGTCGGAGACGATAATCTCTTCCGCGGCGATCGCTACAAATGGAGCCTTCGTTTGTCGGCGATCAATCTGACCAACAAGGTCGCACTCTATAACTTCCTCTCCACCTTCAGCGGCACGCACTACGTCACTCCCAGGGCGCTGACTGCCGAGCTCGGCTTCCACTTCTAGCCGCGTTTCCGGAGCTTCGTCCAGGCGGAGCTCCGGACCTTTGGAGGATTCATGGGGAACCGCTTTTCTCCACGTCGCATGGAAGACCGTGATCGTGCATTCGTCCGCAAAATACCGCGGCCGCTCGTAATAACATTCCTACTTGCAATGTGTCTGTTGATCGCCGTTGGCATTTACATCGGCCTGCATTCTCGCGTTCTCGGCCCCGAGTACTGAGGACGTTGGAAGCGATGGACACTCGTGACACATGCAGTGACGCACTAAATTTGTCCTTTCAAGAGAGCGTGGCCGAAATGATCCACAAGAACGAATGCGTCCGAGAGAGTTATCTCCAAAAGAGCCACTTAAGGCCGCGAGAGGCTATCAGATTAGTAACGATAAGTCGGCTTGTGGGAAGTGATTGCGATTGCTCCCGGTTGACGGCCAACCCTTCCATAATGCGGTACGGGAAGGGTTGCCGACAGTCCGTCTTGGCCACCTCTGCGGCATGCCCGTTGTACCAGTACGATCGCCAAAATCCCAGCAACGACCGCAGCTACAATGAATCGCGCCTCATCATCATTACAGGTTGGGTGCAGGAGCCGTGACCGGGATGAAAGATCTACCTCTGTCGAAGGTCTACNNTCATGACGATGTCCTGGCACATGATGGTCGAGTTTGAACCCCCGCTGGTTGCCTGTGTCGTCAGCAACGCCAATCACAGCTTTGCCGCGTTGCGGGCAACGAAAGAATGCGTGATCGCCGTTCCGGCGTTGAAACTCGCGGGCAAAGTTGTGGGAGTCGGCAACTGCTCCGGCCGGGACGTGGAGAAGTTCGAGAGATTCGGTCTGACGCCGCTGCCGGCCGAGCGCGTGTCGCCGCCTCTCGTGGCTGAGTGTTTCGCGAATCTCGAATGTAAGGTTGCCGATACCCGTCTCGTCAATAAGTACAATCTCTTCNNACCATCACGGATACGGCAGGTTCGCTGTGGATGGCGCGATGATGACGCTGAAGTCGAGAATGCCATAATCCGCACACCTCACGAACGCGAGCTTCGCGTCCTCTTGGACGTTTTCGGGATACGGTAGAACTCTGCCGGAAGTGATTCTGGAAATACTAGAACCTATCATTCGTCCCACGATGTGGTTCCTGACACATTACAGATGTGACGAAGTCCCCGGCGGCCTCGGAAATCCTCGCATCCCGAAGACCGTGAGATACAGAACATCCATCGGCTCCTTACCGGACTAGACTGGACTTACCCGGCGGGGAGATGCACGCCACCCACCCGTCCGATGCAATCACTCGCGGCGGTTCGATGGGCCGCACGGGGCCGTAGAGAATGGAGGTTCACCGAGAGGCGAACGAGAGGTCACGATGGAACGCATCTGGTTGAGTCACTATCCACCCGGGATTCCGGCCGAGGTCGATGTGCACGAGTTCGGTTCGCTGAAGGAGCTGCTGCTACGCAGCTGCCAGCGCTTCGGCACATTGCCCGCCTACAGCAACATGGGCACCTCAATGTCCTATGCCGAACTTGACCGTTCGAGCCGCGACTTCGCCGCCTTTCTGCAGAAATCGCTTGGGCTGCACAAGGGAGACCGGGTGGCGATCATGATGCCCAACCTGCTGCAGTATCCGGTGGCACTGTTTGGCGTGCTGCGGGCAGGCATGGTGGTTGTGAACGTGAATCCGCAGTACACGGCATCCGAGTTGGAGGACCAGCTCAAGGACTCGGGCGCCGTGGCCATCGTGGTGCTGGAGAACTTTGCCCACACACTGCAGGAGGTGCTGGACAAGAACCCGACGCTGAACCTGGCCGTTATCACGACCGAAGTCGGCGACATGTTTCCGAGGGTCAAGAAGTCGCTCACTAACGTCGCGGTGAAATATGTGAAGCATATGGTGCCGGCGTGGAACATTTTGGGCGCAACCGAGTTCAACGCGGCGTTGCGCGCGGGACGTGGGCAGGACGTAGAAGATGTACCGCTAAGCCATGACGACATAGCCTTCCTGCAATACACCGGCGGCACGACCGGCGTGGCCAAGAGCGCTGTTTTGACACATGGCAACCTGGTGGCGAACGTGCAGCAGATGGGGGCGTGGATGGCGCGTGATTTGGTGGACGGCAAAGAGGTATTCGTCTGCCCGTTGCCGCTCTATCACGTCTACGCGCTGACCTCATGTCTCGTGTTCTTGAGGGGCGGCGCACATACCGTCCTGGTGACCAACCCGAGGGACATGCATGCCTTCATCCACGACCTCAAGAAATACCCCTTCACGATCATCATCGCCGTCAATACGCTGTACCGGGCGCTGCTCGATGCGCCCGAATTTGCGGACGTGGACACGCACGCCCTAAAGTTGACCAGCGCCGGAGGCATGGCCGTGCAGCGCGTGGTGGCCGAACGCTGGAAGCAGCGCACCGGCGTGACCATCATCGAAGGCTACGGCTTGACCGAAACCTCGCCAGTGGTGATCGCCAACGCGCTAGACATTGAGGAGTGGACCGGAACGATTGGCTTGCCGATTCCGTCGACGCAGGCCACCATTTTCGATGAGAGCGACAACGAACTTCCAGCCGGCGAGGTTGGAGAGATCAGCGTGCGCGGCCCGCAGGTCATGCGGGAGTACTGGAACCGTCCCGATGAGACCAAAAAGGTTTTCACCCGTGACGGCTGGTTGCGCACCGGCGATATGGGGTTCATGGACGAGCGCGGCTACTTCAGAATCACGGACCGCAAGAAGGACATCATCGTGGTCTCCGGCTTCAAGGTCTTCCCGAACCAGGTCGAAGACGTCGTCGCGCTGCATCCGGGTGTGGCCGAGGTCGGGGCGATAGGCACACGAGACGACAAGTCCGGCGAGGTCGTCAAGATCGTCGTGGTGAGGAAGGATCCGGCGCTCACTGAACAGGCCCTGCTCGAACATTGTCGGCAACACCTGACCGGCTACAAGGTGCCCAAGATCGTCGAGTTCCGCAGCGAGCCCCTGCCGAAGTCCAACCTCGGCAAAATCCTGCGCCGGCAATTGCGCGAGGCGCCTTTTCTGGCTGGCGCCGTCGTAGACGAGGCGATTCACCAGCCCCATACAGTTGACCTTGAGTGACGGGCAATCCGAAAGTAACACCTCCACATTGCTCCCGATACATGGTGCCGTTCGCACGCGCCATGGGCGGCGTCGCTGATATGAAGGCCGTATCGGAATAATTGGCGTAGGTGAGGGGAAGAAGCGACGACTGGGAATGCTGCACACCATCGCTACGGCGGTTCAAGCCCGCGACCGATTCTCGCCGCGTCATCGCTCGCTCTTGGGGTCGGGAGAGCTCGCCTGTCGTGTTGAAGTTGCTCCTAGGAGACTTGGCGACTGCGTGCTGTGTCCAGGGCGGTGATGTCCTCCGGATTGATGTAGCGGCTTCCGGAAGTGTATAGAGTCTGCGGTTTGCGTACTTCTTGATTACAGGCTACCTGGTGTCGTCGAAACACCCCGCTGCTGCGTCGCACAATAAGTGGCCTTCATGTTGACAAAAGGCACTGTAAATACTACATTGTAGGTAATGCTGCAACGCAGTAAAACAGGGCCGTCATGCCCAGAATAATTCAGCACGAGTCCAACCCACCTCACACTCGGAAGTCATCCTTTGTTTCTCTGCTGAGAGGGGAAGGGGGCTGCCCATGTCACTCATCGCAACGGCTGTAAACGTTCGCCTGAAGTCGGTCCTCATCGCGACCGATTTCTCAGAAGCATCTGTGAAACCTCTCCGCCATGCTCTTGCCATCGCCCGGCACTATGGGGCGAAATTCTACCTAGCGCACGTGGTCTCCTCGTCGGGATTCACTCCCGTTGGCCCGGAAGCAGCAACCGCGGCTACCGAGGCCGGCTGGAGGCATGTCCAGCAATTGGAGGATGATCTCGCCGAAAGTGGGAGACTGGCAGGTCTGTATCATGAGGTCATCGTCCTGCAAGGTGATGTATGGAAAGAGTTAGAGAACGTAGTCAGACAGGAACAAGTGGGCCTGATGGTAGTCGGTACGCACGGCCGGCGAGGTTTGGGGAAAGTGCTTTTTGGGTCAGTCGCGGAACAGATCTTTCGTCACGCCGATTGCCCTGTTTTGACCGTTGGTCCGGGTTCATTTCAAGAGCCTCCAGTCGAGAGCAGTAGCTTAGTCTGGCCCTTTCTGTTCGCTACGGACTTCGGTGAAGCTTCTTTGCATGCCCTGCCATATGCCATCTCGTTCGCCAATCACTTCGGAGTAAAACTCGTTTTGCTCCATGTCATATCTCCGGACGGGCCGTCCGACGGTTCTAATTGGCACATTAGCGGCGATCTCGTGCAAATGCGAGAGGATGCTCGCATAGCGAGCCTACGGCGTCTCCAGGAATTGGTGGCACAGAACACTGAGCTGGCAGTCAAACCTGAATTCGTAGTCGAGTTCGGATCACCGAGTAAGACAATCCTGCAGGTAGCTGAGAGTTTCCAAGTCGACGCCATCATTATGGGGTTGCATCGCTCAGCCCAGATCGGTATGGCCTCCCACGCGCCGTGGACCACTGCATACGAAGTGGTACGCGGTGCAAGTTGCCCCGTCTTGACGGTGAGGAATTGAGGCGAGATTCCTAGGACATTCAATCGACTTTAGGAGTCAGAGTGGTGGGTTGATCTCATCCGTGAAGACGCCCTCGTTGTATGCCTTGGCTATTGCCTGATCGAGGCGCGTCGGGAACTGGATTAAGCTCTCGTTGTTTCGGCGTACCAGCATGGCCAACGTGCTGTCTTCGTCGCTTGGGGTGGCGACACACCCGATGGGGCGCAACACTCCCACCTGACTAAGCCGCTCTTTGGGCGGCGGGGCCGCTCATCTTGCGTTCAGCCAAGGAACCACGCTTGGCGCATTGATGAGCCTGTTCCAGAATATCCAGCCCACGCACGTCTTTTGAGAAGCCGAGGAGTTTGCTGCAGAGCGGGCAAACTGTCTCGTGGATACCCGAAAGAATCTCTGATCTGGCGAAGTCTTCGGAGGACGGCAACGTACGCATAGGGACGGCCTTTCTGGAACTACCGCGCCGCAGCGGAAATTCCAATCAATTCACTGCTGCAAGATGCAAGTGCCTCCCGTCATTTAGATCCACTTTAGATCCACATCAAAAGCAAAATTGCACCGCCACCCAGATATTCCCACTTTAGTGCATTCCTCCCTACTGTAATGATCGCCAATCTTGACTCAATGGGAGAAGGACCTGAACAGTGATAACGGCGGGAAGGATCCGGTCTTGGCCCGATTAGTAATGAGAAGTCGGCATATCGGACGCGATCCGCGCAGATTCTTACGCATCCGTTGGATTACTCCCAGTTGACGGGCAACTCTGACGTAACCCGATTAGGTAAGGCTTGCCGACCAACCGCCCAGCACCCGAGCAAGCGCTGTATGGTGGGAGGTTTCTATCGTGGCTCCTGCACACCGCGCTCGAGTTGACGACGGTATTCGGATCTGTCGAAGTGGCCCCGCGAGGAGGCGATGAGTCCATCCGCTCCAATCTGCCAAAGCTCGAACCCACTGATGCGAACCCGATGTCCAGTGCCTCCCTGCCCGGAGTTGGTGCCGATCAACGTCCAGTGGTACTCTGCATGGTCACCCTGCACAAGCACCTTGTCCATGACCACCCGCAGATCCGGGAACGCAGTCATGAACGATTGAGCGACTTCCGTGATTGCGCTGCGCCCAACCGCGGGAGTGCCCTCATTGACGGACAGTGAACCATCGACTGAATAGAAGGCGGCCACGCTCGCTGCATCCTGGCTGCACCACGCGGCGGTGTAACGCTCGGCAAAATCGA
>PLWX01000183.1 GCA_003151155.1 Acidobacteriaceae bacterium | reverse complement strand
TTCGGCGGCTCACCCGTTCGTCGCGGCAGCACTACTACGCGGATCTCCAGCCCATACTTGTTGGCGAACTCGAAGTCGCGTTCATCATGTGCGGGGACGCTCATAATCGCGCCCGTGCCGTAATCCATCAGGATGTAATTCGCCACCCAGATCGGCACCTTCTCGCCGTTGAACGGATTGATCGCGAACACTCCCGTTGCCACGCCGTGCTTCTCAATCGCGCCGATGTCGCCAACCTCTTTCGCCGCGCGTTGCTGCTTGACCAAGTCTTCCACCGAAGCAAACAGCGACGGGTTCCCTGCAATCAAGTCGCTTACGATCGGATGCTCGGGCGCCAATTGCAATGAGGTTGCGCCAAAGATCGTGTCGATGCGGGTCGTGAAGACCGTAATGCTGTCGCCATGCGGCCCAGTGGGACCATCGATCTTGAACGTGACCAGCGCGCCTTCACTGCGGCCGATCCAGTTGCGCTGCATGGTGCGAACTTTTTCCGGCCATCCCTCCAGCTGATCCAGATCGCGCAATAATTCATCCGCATAATTCGTGATGCGGAAAAACCATTGCTCCAGCTCGCGTTGTTCCACGATGGTGGTTCCATGCCGCCAACAACAGCCACCGACGACCTGTTCGTTTGCCAGTACCGTCGCGCACTCCGGGCACCAGTTGACTTTGCTCTTGCGCCGGTACGCCAAACCTTTCTCGTAAAACTTCAGGAAAAACCACTGGTTCCAGCGATAGTAGTCGGGCAGGCAGGTGGTTACTTCTTTTGACCAGTCGTAGGCGAAGCCGAGGCGCTGCATCTGCTTCTTCATCGCCTCGATATTCCCCAGCGTCCATTCTTTCGGCTGGCGCTGGTTCTTGATCGCGGCGTTTTCCGCAGGCAATCCGAACGCATCCCAACCCATGGGGTGCAGCACGTTGTACCCGCTCATCCACATGAAGCGCGCCAGCGCATCGCCAATCGCGTAGTTGCGCACGTGTCCCATATGCAGCGCGCCCGATGGATATGGCAGCATTTCCAGCACGTAGAATTTCTTCTTCGTGCTGTCGGGCTCAGCGGCATACAGCTTTGGATCGTTCGCCCATTGCGCGGTCCACTTCTCTTCGATGGTTCGCGGATCGTAGCGATCGGGGCGGGCTTCGGCATTCGGCGTCGTGGTCGTCTGGGTTTCTTCAGTCATGGTCTCGGCAACGATTTCAAGGAAGCTATAAACTCTTTATTCTAGCAATCCCCGCGCGGCGGGGCTGCTTTTATGACGATTGGATCGCAGGAAGAGCTCGAAGGACTCAAACGCGTCGGCCGCCTGGTGGCGCAGGCCCTGCTTCGCATGAGCGAAGCCGCGCAACCCGGCGTTACCACCCGCGATCTCGATGAAGTCGGTGCGAGCTTCCTCCGCGCTCATGGCGCGCGCTCTGGCCCGCAGCTCGTCTACAAGTTTCCCGGCTTCAACTGCATCAGCGTCAACGACCAGATCGTGCACGGAGTGCCCAACAAACGTTTGCTGCGCCCCGGGGACGCGGTAAAACTCGACGTCACCGCTGAACTCGATGGTTTCTACGCGGACTCAGCCACCACCGTCGTGCTCGACGGCGAAGGCAGCGAGGCGGGCCGCAAGATGCTTGCTTGTGCTCAATCTGCATTCGGCGAAGCCATGAAAGTCGCCCGCGCCAACACCCGCGTCAACGAGATCGGCCGCGCCATCGACCGCGAAGTTCGCCGCCACGGCTTTAGTGTCGTGAAGGACCTAACCGGTCACGGCGTAGGCCGCTCGATTCACGAACCACCCAGCGTGCCAAATTTCTATCACCCGCTGAATGCTGACGTCTTACGCGATGGCATGGTGATCGCGGTCGAGCCCATCATCTCTTCGAAACCGGCGCGCACCGTGACCGCCGAAGATGGCTGGACGATGTCCACGCATAACAAAGCCTTGGCCGCGCACTACGAGCACACCATCGTGATCACCCAGGGCGAGCCGATCATCGTAACCGCCGCGTAAGTCAACACCTACCACGGAGGCACGGGGACACGGAGAAAACCTTTTGGGCTTTCATCCTGTTTGTGGCTTTAGGTCGAGGCTATTTCAGATGTTGAAGATCCGAACCACTGACTCTAATCCTCCGTGCCTCCGTGTTGGGTTTTAGCTTTTCGCTTTACGACACTCTTCAGGGCGTCGATGTTCCTCAGATCATCCAACGGCTCATCGATGGGGGTCTCGGCGATGAACGCTGCATGCGCGACGCGTGCATCATTCAGCAGCCAGCGAAACGGCTCCAACCCAATTGTTCCCTGCCCGATATGCTGATGCCGGTCCAGCTTTGATCCGCAAGCCGCCTTGGCATCATTGCAGTGCCACACACCCACATTCTTGATGCCTACCGTCGCATCGAGCTTCTGCAAGGTCTCTTCAAATCCCTCGCGCGTCGTGATGTCGTATCCCGCCACGTGCGTATGGCAGGTATCGATGCAAGCCGCCACCGGCACGTGTTTTCGCAGCCGCTCCATCAGTTCAGCAACCTGCTCGAAGCTGCCACCGAGCGAATATTTCGCCCCCGCCGTATTTTCAACCGTGATCTTAAGATTCGAGCTATCGATCCCCAGTCCATCGACTGCTTCATCAATCGCTTCCGCAGCGCGCGTCAATCCTTCTTCGCGCGTGCCGCCGCGAAACGATCCTGGATGAAAAACAAGGAAGTCCGCGCACAGGGCAATGCCACGCTGCACCTCGGCACGAAAGGCTTCTACCGACTTGCGATGGAACTCCGGCGTCACGCCTGCCATATTGATCAGGTAGTTCGCGTGAATCACCAGCGGGCTCAAGTCATACTTCGCGCGGAGCGAAGTCATGATCTCGCACTGTGATCGCCCTAGTTCCGTCGGCTTCCACTGCCGCGGACTGGAAGAAAATACCTGCAGCGCGTTGCATCCCAAGCGATAGGCCCGCTCCGCCGCGTTCTCCACTCCGCCTGCCGTCGACGTGTGAATCCCGATCCGCAGTCGCGTGCGTGCCGGCGGCTTCCTCGGCGCCGGGATGAGCTTTAAGATGTCTGTCTCTGCTTTTTTCGAAACCGCGCGAGGCATGCGGCGATCATAACAAAGCGCACGAGGTGCTCATGTTTCGAGCCACACACATCGATCACGTAGAAATCTACGTCGCGGATATTGCCGCAGCCGCTAAGTGGTACGGCAAAGTATTTGGATTGAAAGAGGTTCTTCGTTGGGATCCGGAACCAGTCATGATCGGCGTCGGCAATAACAAGCTCGCGCTCTTCAAAGCGAACGCGCCGAGGGGCGATTATCAGAAGAAAGCGCACCTGGAAGGCAACGATGCGCCACATTGGCACCGCGTAGCGTGGCACACGGACGTTGCTGGCTTCACCGAGGCCCAACACCATTTGAAGTCGCTGGGTATCGCCTTCCGCGGACCCATCGATCACCGTCTCTCGGAGTCGATCTACTTCAACGATCCTGATGGCAATCCTCTGGAGATCACTTATTACAAGAACCAGTCCTCAGCCGGCTGAGCAGACACGGAAAATCCGGCGGCCGTGAATTCGGCGCACGACCGCCGTGCCCAGCACGAAGCTGAGGACTGGGAACTCATAAACTCTATTGCCGGTTCACCGGCTGCACGTTCATCGGCGCTGCCGAATAAACCCTTGCCGGCTCTTCCGGGATCACGATCCATCCGATGATGTATGCCACCAGACCCGTGCCGGCGAAAATCAGCAGGATCAACCACACCACGCGCACCAGGGTTGGGTCCAGATCGAAGTAGTTGGCGACCGCCGCGCAGACACCCGCAATCTTCCGATTGTTGCGAGGCCGCATCAGGCGGTGTCGCACCGGGATCTCGCCGATCCGGCACCCGCAGTACGCACAATGAATCGCGTCGTCCTGAATCGATTTGCCGCAGTAGTTGCAGTACATATTCGCTCTCCACTCCTAAATACGATGCGGACGAGAGAAAGTTCCGTGCTTCACGGAACGCTATAAGGCGCCTTGAGATAGCGCCTCGCCTCGTCTGCCATCGGCGTCGAGCCGTTCTCGGCGACTACCTGGTTGTACCGCTTTACTGCCTCATCACGCCGGTTCATGGCATCCAGCATCTCGCCTGCTCCCAAAGTCGCGCGCTGCATTAGCTCCGGATCTACATTCTTGAAACCGCCAACCTGTTCATATCCGTTCAGCGCAATTTCGAATTCGTGCTGCCCGCGCGCGGCTTGCCCCAAGCCAAATGCCGCCTGCTCCGGACGGCTCACCGGGAACCAAGCCTTCCTGTAGTTCTCCAGTACCTGCTGATAGGCCGTTACTGCCGCTTTTCCGTGACCGGCAGCATTGAGCAGGTGGGCGTGTTCTGACGCAATCAGGAAATTGTGCGGGTAGTCTCGATTCATTCCCTCCACGACTTCCAGTGCTTCCGCGTAGCGTTGCTCCCGCCGTAGGAACAATGCCAACGTAATCCGAGCATCCATGCCGCTCTCTGGGGCATGGGCCGCGGCGTCCCGAAGGTAGTCCAACCCTTTCTGCTTGCTGCCGCCGAGACCAGCCACGGACGCCGCCACCTTCACCGCCCACGGCAGGCTCCCGGTCACGTAGTTGTGGATTCCCACAATCGTCTTGGCATCCACGTAGTTCGGGTCGATCTCCAGCACTCGTTCGTGATCCTTGCGCGCCCCCACCGCATTGCGCAGCGCCGCAAACCACGCCTTGTCGGCAAGGCCTGTCCACGTGGAATGCAATCCGCGGGTCACCCCACGCGCGTAGAGCGCGTCCGCATCGTTCGGATTCTGCTTCAGCCGCGCCTCGGCTAGTTGCGTCGCCCGCTCGCTCAATTCATGGACGCGTGCCGACACCTTCGGATCGGTGGGGAAAAACTGCTTTTTTGTCAGGAAGGAGTCGCCGGAATAGAGCTCGGTATCCAACGCCCCGATTCGATACAGTTCCTTGAAAACCACCGAAGTCAGCAGGTGGTTCACTGCAAAGGGATCGTCCGGATGCTCCTTCAGTACCCCTTCAAATTCCCGGATCGACTTGTCATATTCGAGGTTGTAGAAGAGATCGGCGCCCTTTCGGCTGGCAGCGTCGGCATTTACCCGGGTAGGAACCGAAGATTTCGGCTGCGCGGCTCCTGCGGAAACCCACAGCATTATCAGCAAGATGCCTAACGTAATGGGGTTTCGGGCGGGTCGGTAAGGTTTCATCGCCGGGGCACTATCCGCAGTTTACCCGATACGCATAAACCTCGAAACCCGGTACAAACAATATCGCACCACCGGGAAAGGTTGAGTGCTGACCCTTCATGACCATTCAAGCTAGCGGTACGATCCAGAAAGACAAGGACTTCTACACCGAACAGGAGGCCGCGAGCCTTCTCGGCATCTCCCTCGCGCGCCTGCACCTATTGCTCGACAAAAACGTCTTTAACGACGGCAGCTCGCGCCCTAACAACATCCACCTCACGCCGTCGGATGTGCTGCTCCTCCAGTTCTGGAACCGCGTGCTGCCACGGCAGAAGATCGTCGCCATGCCCAAACGCCATAATTAACGATTTACCCCACTTTTTCGAAGAACGCGTACTATTTTCCCGCCCAGCCAACCCGCTGGGCTTTTCTGTTTTTCATAAACCTTTGAAAATAAATCGATTATCACTCGTTCCACTTTGGCACACCGCTTGCCATATCAGTTAACAAGTTAGAGCGAGAATTTCATGGCTGACGCAATCCAGAACGTGAAGCAGGAGTATTGGCGCCCCCTCAATGGATCGCGCCGCGTAGTCGTCGAGCCCGTCCGCAGCGACGCCAGTTGTGATTGTGGTGCCGAGTATCCGATGGGCGCCCGCTACTGCCATATCTGCGGCGCCGATCGCGTCCCCGATATGGGCCTTCGCCCGCATGGCTTTAATCTCGTGGAATGGCTCGACTTCTCCACCATCCGCCAACGTACCGGATTCGGCACCGCTTCCCTGGTGTTATTTGTGGTTGGCTTGGTCTGCGCCGTAGCCGCGATGGCGGTTGGTTTCCTCTATACCGCCAACACCGTTCTCGATTGGCAGGCAGTGCAGATTTGGCGAATCGAATGGCTCCTGGGTGCAGCCGTAGCTTTTCTCGCCGCGATCGCGCTCAAAGGCCACTCAGCATCGCAGGAATAAGTTCTCTTCTCCTAGAGGGGTCCGCAAGGGTAAATAAAACGCGCCAGTGATTTCTCACTGACGCGTCTTTTGTGCTTTCCGCAAACTACTGCTGATCGTCTGACTTAGGCTTCTGCTCGTCAGTTTTTGGCTTCCCTTTCGGAGCCGCCTCGGCCTCTGTGACGGTCACATTCGTAGCCTTGTAGTTCTCGCCATCGAACGTGGCGGTGATGCTGACTTCGTTTCCCGCTCGCAAGCCACCGCGCTCGCTCTTGCTGCGCGTGTCGAACTCGATGTCATATACCTTGCCGTCGGTCTGGTTCTCCACAGACACCGTGCCATCCCGCAGGTTGACGTTGGTGATTCTTCCGGCGAATGTGTAGCTCACTCCAGGCCGCGCCAGCAGCGAGATTTCCGTCGCGATTCCCCGATTCGCCTTATCCGGAGCAAACACTACATCCACCAGTGCGCCCTTAGCCAGGTCTCCAACCGATGCGCCTTTTCCATTGATTCGCACTTGGGTCGAGTTATTGATGCGGAACGTCACTGGCCGTGAAGACAACGCATCCTGCAACTGGATCGTGCCCCGCGAAGGATCGTAGGCGATGATTTGCCCGCGAACCTCGGCCGCTCCTGTCTCACTCACCACGCGAACGTTCTTGGCGAAGATATGCGCGCCATCGAGCATCGTGTCGAAATAAACCCGGTCGCCCTTCTTGATGCTCGCAATCGTCGTCTCCACTCCGTTGCGATAGATATGCGAGCGTTCGTCGATAAACACCGGCATTTTGTTTTTCGCGCCGTAAGGCTCCACCGTGACTCGGCTGCGCACGCGATCCACTTTCACCGCGGTGCCGCCAATCAAGGTCGGCTTGCCCTTGGGTAGGGGAGGCGTATCCAACAGCGGATCCGCCGCTCCTGTCAGGCCGGCATGCTTTCCCACTGCCGAAGGATCGATGATCTTCGTCTGCGGGGAACCGGTCACCGGCGGCGTCAGTTCAATGTTCGCCGAACTCGGCGGTGCGGCATCCGTCTTCGGCGCCGTCGTCGTATCCGTTTTAGTCGTATTGGTAGTGTCCGTCGATTTCGGCGCGGACGCGTCTGTGCTGGCAGGGGCCTGCGAGGGCGACGTTTCAGCATTCTTCTGCGGCGTAGCCTGCGTGTTGGCTGCGGGTGAGGCGTCCTGCTGCGACTGTGGCGTATTCGTCGGCGCCGCCCCAGGCTGCGTCGATTGACCCGCCATCGGATCCGGACGGGTGCCCTGCTGCGCGTTCACGCTCAATGTAAGTGATAGAAAACAAATGCCTGTCAGAACTTTCTTGGTCATCGGGGAACTCTGAATCTCCGGAAAGAGTGCTCCTGCTTCTCGGGTATGATGCACATATCCTATTCCTGAGTTAGCAGGCCCGTACCGTAAAAATTACCTTTCGTTCCATGTATCTAACAACGCTGTGAGGTATTCTCCCATCAAACCAGAAAGCGAAGCTGCTGCCCGCGGAGAGGTCCACGTGTGCGCATCTCGCGTTTCGGAGGCTGGCTTCATGGCGTTTTCCCGCGCTCGTTCCTTGCGTTGGATGGGCACAACTGCACTTTTTGTTTCGCTGGCCGGCGCGTCGTTCGCCGCCGATCTGCATGTTAAGGTTCCCAAGAGAACCAAGCCCACGCCTGTCCAAAAACTCAATGCCGACGGCGTTAGGGCAATCGAGAAGCACGACTATAAGCGCGCCAAGAAGCTCTTCTATCAAGCCTACCTGCTCGACCCCGACGATCCCTTCACGCTCAACAACCTTGGCTACATGGCCGAGCTAGACGGTGAAATCGACCGTGCGCAGCGCTACTATGCTCTGGCTGCCGATCAAAATTCCGAAGCCGTCGTTTCCACCGCGACCACCGAACAAGCAAAGGGCAAAGCCGTCGGCCTCGTAGCCGGCAGCGCTGCCGACGACCAGATGCGCGTGAATCGCCTGAACGTGTACGCCATCGGCATGCTCGAGAAAGATCGCGCTCCCGAAGCCGACATCTCCTTGCAGAAAGCGCTCGTTCTCGATCCGAAAAATCCTTTCACGCTGAATAACCTCGGCTACGCCAAGGAAAAAGAAGGCGAACTTCAGCAGGCCTTGACCTACTACAACCAGGCCGCCAACTCCGGTTCGCACGAGCCTGTGATCGTCAGCGTGCATCCTAGCTGGCGCGGCAAGCCCATCGACGAAATTGCTGCCGCCAATGCAAAAAAAGTTCAAAAGCAGATGGCCAAGGAAGAGGACATCGGCGCTCAAGTCGCTCGCTTGAACCTCCGTGGCGTCTCGGCTATCAACCGCAATGAGCGCTCCTCAGCCCGCGACTTCTTCCAGCAGGCCTACAAGCTTGAGCCTAACAATGCTTTCACCCTGAACAATATGGGCTATCTCGCGGAAATCGATGGCGACCGCGAAACCGCGGACTTCTTCTACGCGAAAGCGCAGGAAGCCCAGCGGTCCAACGCTCGTGTCATCGTCGCCACCCGCAAAGATGCCGAAGGCAAACGCGTTGCGGAAGTCGCCAACAACAGCGACATGATCGTGGCCAACGCCCAGCAAGCCGCGATTGAAGCCCGTCGCCGAACAGCGCCCACCAGTGTGACTTTGCACGAACGCAACGGCGCACCAGTTCCGGAAACGCCAACCGTGGACATCAGCGCTGCCCCCACCAAGGGGCTGGCAAACGCACCCGTCGTCACCACCACGACCGAAGAAGTCGCCGCGCCCCCACCGCAAAAGCCAGTCGCGCCTCCGATCGAACCGATTCGTCCGATCCTGGAAACACCTGATCCGGGCGCACCTGCCGGCAATCAACAGCCACACTGATCCCCACGAAATTTCCAATAAAAATCCTGCGATCTCGGTCGCGGGATTTTTCTTTTCCCACTGCTATCAAGAATCCGGCGATTCTTTCGTGCGGAATTTTGGGAACCAGTGACCGAGGATTGGCGCGCCCCACGCTCCAATGCAGAGCAGCGATCCAAACAACACCACAGCGTCGATTGAGGCTCGCCCCTCGCGCGCCCAATACACGTCGCGTAGATTCAGCCACAGCGCAAACTCATCCAGCGTCAACGCCGCGCCCGCGCCGTACATCAGCGAAAGCAGGCGGCTGATAAAAATTTGGGTCGGCGTCGATCCGCTTCCCCACTCGCCCAGCCACGCATAGCCGACGGCCAGCAGAATGAAGATCCCCCACACCAAGTGGTGGATATGCCGTCCGCCCATCTCAACCCAACCAAACGGACCGATATGATGCGTGATGCACACCACCAGCAAACGCACGCCAAGAAAAGTAATGAAGAACGCCACGGATGCAAGGAACATGCGCCGTCGCGGGCGGTCTGGGAGGTGGCAATGGACCAGGTGTCCGAGCTTCGTGAGGTGCAGCAGCAACAGCATCGTCGCGATCATGACGACACCGAAGATAAATAGAACCCACGCGCCGGTTAAGTGCACGGTCACCTCACATTTCAGGGAACGGTTGATTCTGAACGATCGCCATAGGGTTCGTCTCAACGACCGCCATAGCATAGCTTTCGCCGAATGATTTTCCGAAGACCTTGCGCGCCTCCGATAACCCGGGCCGGCGATGACTGGTGCTGTGCGCGTCGCTCGCCAGCACATGCACCAATCCTTTTTCGGCGTACCAGTGCGCGAGCTTCTGCACGCCCTTGCCCCACTTTCCGCTGACCGCCGACGCCGTCACCTGCACCAGCATCCCCATCTCCGCCCAGTCCTCAACATGTTCCGGTTGCCTCTGCAACAGCGGGTTGCGCTCCGGGTGAGTGAGGATCGGAATCATCTGTTTGGCCATGAGTGTAGAAAGCACATTTGGAATTTGCGAAGAAACGACGAGATCGCTGAGTTCGATCAGCAGGTGACGAGTGCTGCCGATCGTGTAGCGCCCCGGATTCTTAAGTGCATCCTCCACATTGTCGAGCGAAAGATGGAAATCGCAGCCCAGGATCAGTTCGATTCCATTCCCAACTTTGCTCTGCAGCTCAGCAAGCAAAGCGGTATGACTCTCACGGTTGTATTCGTATTCATAGTTTGCGTGCGGCGTGGCAACCATGCGGGTGACGCCGTCAAGCTCAGCCATCTTGACCATCTCGACGGCCATCTCCCACGAGCGGGCACCGTCATCGACCATGGGCAGGATGTGGGAGTGGATGTCGACCATTGAGGTTATTTAAACAGACACACGGCAAACTCCGAAAGCGCGACGTTTGCTCGATATAATGATTGAGTTAGCCGCTGGGCCGGACGGCCGCTGCTGCCTTGGTTTACACCTGGTTCGCCAGGGTCGCACCAGGGTGGGGGAGGAAAGTCCGAACTCCGCAGAGTGGTGTGCCGGATAACGTCCGGGAGGGCGCCGTCAAGGGCGTTCGACGGAAAGTGCCACAGAGAAGATACCGCCTGTCGCAAGATGGGTAAGGGTGAAAAGGTGCGGTAAGAGCGCACCGGACGCGTAGTGATACGCGCCGCATGGCAAACCCCACACGGAGCAAGACCAAATAGGGGAGAAGTTCGTGGGAAACCACGATGCGTGCTGACTCGGTGCGCCAAACTTCCGGGTAGGTCGCTTGAGCCCTGCAGTAATGCTTGGCCCAGAGGAATGGCCGTCCATCTCGCAAGAGAGGACAGAATTCGGCTTACAGGCCCGGCGGCTTTCAATATCACTTCGTAATGCGAACCCAGCGCACGCGCTATTCTGTTCGCTGACCCATGATGAGCAAGCAAAATTTATTGCTCGGCGCCGCGAGCGAGCCGCGGTCATGCGAGGAACAAAAGGTTCGCGCGCCCTCTTCACTCGCAAAAGGATACGAAGGGCTGCGACTTCCCGTCGCCGCGTTGCTCGACGACGTGCGCAGCATGTACAACGTCGGGGCATTCTTTCGCGCGGCCGATGGAGTTGGCTTGGAGAGACTCTGTCTGGGCGGCATAACCGCTGATCCACCCAAGAAAGCGATCTCGAAAACCGCGTTAGGCGCCGAAGAAACAGTCGCGTGGGAGCATGACTGGGATGCTGTCGAAATGGCGAAGCGTCTGCGGCAACTTGGATTTGGGCTGGCGGCGATTGAGACGAGTGAGCAGGCGGTGGACCTGTTTGATTGGCAACCCGAGTTCCCAATCTGTGTTGCTTTCGGAAACGAGGTAACTGGACTGAAACCTGAGCTGCTGGCCATGGCCGATACCCATGCGCATCCCCATGCTGGGTCAGAAAAGTTCGCTCAATGTCGCGACGGCGGGAGGGATCGTACTGTACGAACTGCTGCGCAAATTTCGCACTCTCAGCGGGAGCACGAAATAATCTTCGTTTAAGCGGCGTTTTCTTCTTTAGTAGCCGGAGGTTTTTGCTGCTTCGGTTGATCAGCTGTCTTAGCTTCGATAAGTTCGTCGGTAAGTTTCTCATCCATGCGAGCAGTCCTCCGCTGGCCTATTTGGATGCAGGAGAACGAAAAGAAAGCGATGAAAGGAAAGTAAGTTTAGTTATGGCGGAAGACGCCGGTACCCATCATTGAGGGATCCATACGCCGCGTCGCTTTATGAGGAGCGACCTTCGCTTTGCTCGCTAGTTCGCTGCCGGTGCGAACGTCGAGGGCGCGCGAGCTTAACGTGTGGGTTCCAACGATTCGAACTTGTGCGATCGCACGGCCCGAATCCTGCAGCCAGACGCCTTCCATATCGCGGTAGTGCAACGTGAGTTGCACGTCCTTCACCCACCACGACGGAGGTTTGGCCAGCGAACCTGAGATTTGACGAATCAAGTACGACTCGCTGTCGACCCACGCCCGCCCGCGCAGCACATCTTTGCTTTCCTTGCGGGGGGTTAACTTCAAAACGTAGCAAGAATGGCCGTCGATCTGCTCTGATCCCAGTAGCTGGAATTCATAGTTCGCGGCGGTGATTTCTCCACTCGCCCGGCTTGCCGCGCTATCGGTCTCGTGATCGAGAACTTTACGGACGATGCTCTCAGCCTGTCCGCCGCCTTGCTTGATGGTGTAGTCCTTCTTGCCGGAAGCCACTGTATTGACCTCGGCAACGACCTTCGACCCCTGGGCTGAATTCTGTGGGGTAAGCATGTACTCGCGGGTAACGGTATAGGCGAGGTCGTGGTTGCGATCTGCCGTTGCTGTCTGCATGCGGTTAGCGATTGTGTTTACGTCGGGTGCGCTGGTTTGCGCGAAGCCACCGATCGCCGTCAACAGAATGCCCGAGATTGTCAGTCGAATGAGAGCCCGCATTGCCTGTCCCGATTCCCGCGTCTACTTTGTTAGAGGCACTTGGCGTGCCAAATAGATATCCCGCCATTCAAAGATGTTTTGAGAATTCTTTACACAAGACAGGGGCAGGAAGTGCCGATCGCCAGGTAAGAACGAAAGCTGCTGGAATTCAACAGCTTTGCATATTTTACGGGTGTGTCCGCAGGATGCAGGGTGTGGTATTCCGGGACTCACTCTAGGCATCCGGAGCGCGCTTCCCTGTTCTGGGGCTATTTCGCGACCTCCTGAAAGACTTCCAGCATCCGTCCGACCGAAGTTTCCCAGGAGAACTTACGGGTCTGTTCCGCTCCGCGCAGCTTCAGCTTCTCGCGTAACGGCTGATCCAGCAGCACTCGCTGCAGCGCACGCTGGATCTCAAACACGTTCTCCGGATTCACCAGCACCGCCGCGTTGCCCACCACTTCCGGCAACGAAGAGGTGTTGCTGGTAATCACCGGCGTTCCGTGCGACATCGCCTCCAGCGGTGGCAGCCCGAATCCCTCATAAAGCGACGGAAAGATGAACACCTTGGCAGCGTCATAGAAAATGCGCAGGACATCGATCGGGACGAAGCCGAGAAAACGGACATCCTGCTGCACCCGTCCCTTGATAACCGCCCGCCTGAGATCGGGGTGTCGCGACACCTCGTCGCCAATGATGATCAGCTTGAGATCCGGATACTGGTCCTCTTTCTGAAGTTCCGACTTCAACAGCGAGAACGCTTCAATAATCCTCACTACGTTCTTATGCGGACTGATCCGTCCGGCATACAGCAGGAAGGGGTAGTTCACCTGGTAGCGTTCCGCGATCATCAACTTCTCCGCCGCGGAGGCGTGTCCTTGCCGGAAGCGTTCATCGATGGCGTTGTAGACGACTTCGATCTTCTGCTGCGGAACTCCAAAAAGGCGTACCGTGTCTGTCTTGGAGAATTTGGATACGGCGAAGATTCGCGAGGCCCGGTGCAACACTCGCTTGGTCAGATAAAAGTGGGCGAATCGCTTCGCCGCCGAGGCGCTGTTGCTTCGGTAAAGGTAGTCCAGCAGATCGTGCACGGTTACGACGTAAGGACACGGAATCCCCTGCGGGATCCAGAACAGATGCGGCACGTGCAACACATTTGCGCCAAGATGCCGCAACGCGCGATGAAATTCGAAGTAGGAAGCAGGCGAGTAGTCGTTCTGTGGACACTGGATGTAAGAAAAATTGGCTGGGAGCGGCCCAAGATCCTGCGTGCGTCCAAGATTCTCCACCAGGACGTACTCGTTTTTCTGATCCAGACGCCCCAGGGTACGCACCACATTGCGAATGTAGGTGCCGATCCCGAAGTCGCTGATACGGCGAATGTCGATCGCGACTTTCATCGCTTGTAGTGTAAACGGAAAGTCAAAAGCCCCGCCCAATTGCGCCAAACTACGCAATAAGAGCGGGGGCTCACACTTCGCTTCTCTAACTACACCGTCGTCAAACGGCTAGCTCTTCGCTCCGGATAGAGCGGATAGGCATCGCACAATTCATGCACCTGGCGCTTCACGCGTGCCAGGAAGTCCGGCTCATTACGACGCCGCAGGCTCTCTGCAATCCAGATACCTACCTGCCGCATTTCGGGTTCACCCATGCCGCGGGTAGTCAGCGCAGGCGTGCCGATGCGAATGCCACTCGGCTTCATCGGCGGGTTCGTGTCGAATGGAATCGCGTTCTTGTTCACCGTGATCCCTGCTTCTCCCAGTGCTTTTTCCGCCTCGCTGCCCAGCATGCCGGCGGCGAATACATCGATCAACATCAGGTGGGTATCGGTTCCCCCGGAAATAATGCGGAAACCCGCGTCAGCCAGCGATTTCGCCAGGACCTTCGCATTGGCCACGACTTGTGCCGCGTAGGTCTTAAACGATGGTTCCATTGCTTCCTTAAAGCACACCGCTTTCGCCGCAATGATGTGCACCAGCGGACCACCTTGCATTCCCGGGAACGTGACCTTATCGATCGCTGCTGCGAATTCCTGCCGGGCAAGAATCATCCCCGCACGTGGGCCGCGCAACGTTTTGTGGGTGGTCGTGGTGACGATGTGCGCGTGCGGCACCGGCGAGGGATGCGCGTCGCCGGCAACCAGCCCGGCAAAGTGCGCCATATCAACCATGAACAGGGCACCGGCCTTATCGGCGATCTGCCGCATCCGGGCGAAGTCTATGATCCGCGGATACGCACTCCCACCGCCAACGATCAATTTTGGATGATGCTCCAGCGCCAATTTCTCGAGATCGTCGTAGTCGATCGTCTCCGTTTCCTTGGTCACGCCGTAGGGCACGATCTTGTAAGTCTTTCCGGAAAAATTCAGGGGATGCCCGTGCGTGAGGTGTCCACCGTGCGCCAGGTTCAGGCCAAGAATCATGTCCCCCGGCTGCAGGATCGCCCCATACGCTTCCATATTCGCTGTCGATCCGGAATGTGGCTGTACGTTGGCAAATTCGGCACCAAACAATTGCTTCGCGCGATCGCGCGCCAGGTTCTCCAC
>PLWX01000145.1 GCA_003151155.1 Acidobacteriaceae bacterium | reverse complement strand
TTCAACTATGGCCGGGACATCCTCTGGATTGGTGCAATAACGACACAGGCGGTACATGGATTTGTCAACTGAACCGAAACGAAGAACCCGAATGGATCGTCTGGAATCCCGACGGTACGAAACCATTTGCGTTGGCGCCGTCCTGGAAAATTGCCGCTATCACTACTTTACTCCAAGAATCGCGTGCGCTCGTCGGCTACAGTGTTGACGTTGGTCCGGTGCCAGAGCTTCTGACGCGGGTAAGCGGGCCCGCGTCGCCGAAGCCAATGGCGCAGACGCTGATCGGTACGACTACAACGGCCTCCGCAAGATTATGGTTGTGTAGCCATGAATCTCGAACCGTAAGATCCGTCCGGATGAGATGAAAGGAGCTTTATGACGACACCCGCCTCTCACAGGAAACGCGCGCAATCATCATCGCCTTCGCATGCCGCAAGGTCGCACTATGACTGAAGATCTCTCTGGGCCAAACATCATGGCATCTCTAAAGAAAACAGTGAAGCATGTCGTACTACAAACTCCGTGCGGTCGAATATTACTCATGCCGTTTCGGCTGAGCAAAGCGTTGAGCTACTATGCCCCCAAACTGAAGTACATGCTACGTTGGACGCTGTCATCGCGAGAAGTTACGAACTTTACGTATCATATAACTAGAGCGAATCAGGAATATCTGGCGCACACGGTTTCTGTCATAACTGGCGTGCCGTATTCCGGAGCTATGAGCTATCTAAACGAGATTCAAGAAGATGATGATGTGAGAAGACATATTGCCGAGCGAGTCAGAAGAGGTCCTGAGCGGCACGTGTCTGACGAGGGTGTGCGATTTGGGCGTCGAATAGGTTGGTATGCTTTTGTCCGCATCGTCAAGCCTCGGGTTGTCGTAGAAACCGGAGTCGACAAAGGACACGGGGCGGTGCTGCTCTGCGCTGCCCTGATGCGCAATGAGGCCGAAGGGTTTCCTGGCCGTTACTATGGAACTGACATCAACTTGGATGCCGGCTTTTTGCTATCGGAACCGTACAGCAGTGTGGGTACGATTCTCTACGGCGACTCGATCTGCTCCCTCCAGTCTATCCCGAACATCGATCTCTTTATCAATGACAGCGATCACTCGGCGCAGTATGAACGCCGCGAATATGAAACGATTGCGCCCAAACTGAGTCCACGAGGTATTATTCTTGGTGACAATTGTCATTGCAACGATGTGTTGGCCAACTTTTCTGTTGAGCGACATCGGCAGTTCATTTTCTTTCGGGAAGAACCGCAAGACCACTGGTATCCCGGAGGAGGAATCGGCATTTCATTTGTTAGGGAGTTGCACTCCCAAAGCTCGGCGGCGTAGAAAGTCTCTGTCCAAGAAGGATGAGCGCGGCGCTGCCCACCTGAAACTCGTTCGCTAAACTCACTACTCGGATATGGTGCCGGTCCCTAGCAGGTTGCTGAAAAACTCAATGAGCACCGTCGAAGGCGGCAGAATAGGGGATGGAAAACCATCATCCGCGTCCTACGGATCGTTCCTAGGCCATCCTGACGCGATCGATTTTTCACGCTTTCGGATATGTCGAGTTTTTCAGCAACCTGCTAGCCGTGGCTTACACTGCGACCAGCAATTGAAGAAGCGGTCGCTTAACTATGAATCTCGAATTGGCAAGTTCGTCCGATGACGGGACCTATCTCACGTGCACATTAAGCGGGTGATTCGCGTCCTGCAGGGACGCGATATCTGGCAGAGGGCAGAGATCAAGAAGAAGGGTATTCTTCTCGCCAACACCCACGCGTGTTGGCGGGTACGCCCATCAGGCATGTCACAGGAAAGTGTAGTATATTCCATCGGCGTCGGAGAAGACATCTCGTTCGATCTGGAGCTTATCCGAAGATTTGGCGTCCAGATTCATGCCTTTGATCCGACTCCCCGCTCGATCCGGTGGCTCCAACCAATGTCATTCCGAGGTCCGTTCGCTTTCTGAACGGACCTCGGAATCTGCTTTTTCTCGCTCTCTTGCAGAGACCCAAGAGTGGGCTCTCGAAAGTACATTTCTTGAATTCCTGCAAAGTGGCATGCTACGCTCGCTGCCTGCGGGTGTTGTTGTTCAGCGGTTTTGCAACTGGTGTCCATGGCTAACAATTTCTATACGCGATTGGTTTACGCGAGAGAATGGCCGGTATTTGGTCGTCTCGCCTACACCTTACTCAAGGCCTTGGGAGCTGAGATTCCGAACTCTGTCAAAGTCGGCAAGAATTTCCATCTCGTTCACGGTGGTATCGGCACGGTGATCCATCCCAATTGCGTCATCGGGGACGACGTCACGATCTATCAAGGGGTCACCATCGGTCGGGGTGATACTTACCGCCCAGCGGAACAGTCGCGCTTCAAGGGCATCACCGTCGCCGACAATGTCATCGTGGGCCCGGGCGCCAAAATTCTCGGCACGGTCGGCAGACTCCACGTCGGTGCCGGCACGATCATCGGCGCGAATGCTGTTTTGCAACAATCAACCAACGAAGGTGAAGTCTGGGCTGGCGTTCCAGCTCGCTGCATTGGTACCCGGGACGATCCGCAATTTCAATAACGTCCTCCGGGGACTTATCGCAGGGAGTTCTAACACAAGTTAATCCTTCCACGGGCGGCTTCGGCCGGTATATTGTTCTTCAACAATTGACCCAATGGCCATCTTAGATCCGGTTAAGTTCGCAGCTCCACGAGAAAATGCATTCGAACCATATTCGCGCGCATTTCTCATAAGAGCTTTTGAGGAGCGCCTTCTCAGACTGTTCTCCGAAGGCAAGCTTTTTGGGACGGTCCACACCTGTATTGGCCAGGAGTTTACCGGCGTGGCCGTAGCTTCCCACATGCGGCCAGGTGATCTGATTTTCAGCAATCATCGCTGCCACGGACACTATCTGGCCAGAACAGGTGATACTCCGGGACTGATGGCGGAGGTTATGGGCCGCGTTTCTGGAATTTGTCAGGGACGGGGTGGCAGTCAGCACGTCTGCGCCGGCGGCGTCTTCAGCAACGGCGTCCAGGGTGGCATTGTTCCCGTTTCCGCCGGCTTGGCGTTAGCGCAGAAATATACGGCCACTGGTAACGTCGTCACCGTTTTCATTGGTGATGGCACTCTGGGCGAGGGTGTTGTCTACGAGACGATGAACATCGCCTCTAAGTGGCACCTGCCGCTGCTCATCGTCTTGGAGAACAACGGCTATTCCCAGAGTACCAATCAGTCCGAAACCCTCGCGGGCAAGATCGAGCTCAGGGCCGAGGCCTTCGGTATCGACACTTATAAGGGCGACACTTGGGCACCAGAGGAACTGATCGAGGTTATGGGGCACGCAATGAATGGCGTGCGGGATCGTTCCCATCCAGCTCTCTTCCGCATAGATACCTACCGCCTCATGGCTCACTCCAAGGGCGACGATGACCGCCCAAAGGAGGAAGTAGAGCGCTATTGGAGTCTCGATCCGCTGACTCGCTACACCGAACGGTATCCTGAAAAAGCCGCTGAACTGAGGGCCAAAGCCGAAGACCAGGTTTCCGCCGCGGTCGAGGCCGCAAGCAGCGCGCCTCTGACGTCATGCGTACCCACTGGCGAACCTGACCCGCGCCCGGTAAGCTGGCAACGAACGCGCATCGAGGGCAAAGAGCGCGTCGTCTCGAGGATCTATCAGGCGCTCCGCGAACAGCTCGCCGAAGACAATCGAAGTCTTATTCTCGGAGAGGACATCGAAGGTCCCTATGGAGGGGCTTTCAAAGTCACCCGGGACCTCAGCCTCCTGTTCCCGGGCCGCGTTCGTAACACTCCCATTAGCGAGGCGGCGATGATCGGGATAGGGAATGGTCTCGCGATCGCTGGCCTCCGCCCAGTTTGCGAAATAATGTTCGGCGATTTTCTAACTCTCGCCGCCGATCAATGGATCAACCATGCCGCGAAGTTTCGGTGGATGTATGGCGATCAGGTTTCTGTCCCGCTGATTGTTCGTACCCCGATGGGTGGACGTCGCGGCTACGGCGCCACGCACAGCCAATCGCTAGAGAAGCACTTTCTTGGCCTGCCCGGAACGCGGGTGCTGGCCATTCACAGCCGCTACGATCCTTATCTTTTTTATCGACGCCTGTTCCAGATTGTGGATTGCCCAACTTTGGTGGTGGAGAACAAGGTTTTGTATGGCGATTACGTCAGTCACCAGACCATCCCCGGATTCTGGTGCGAGCATACCGATGAAGACTTTCCGACCACCCGCATCCGTTCCTCAGAATCCCCGGATGTCACCATCGTTTGTTACGGTGGTTCTTTGGCGGAGGCCGAAAAGGCCGTCGACGTTCTCTTCGAAGAGCACGAGATTATTGCCGAGATTATCTGCCCGACGCAGATCTACCCATTACAGATTTCTTCGATTGTTGCGTCAGTGAAGTTATCGCGGCGATTGCTCGTCGTGGAGGAGGGACAAGTTTTCTGCGGTTTCGGAGCGGAGGTCGTTGCTCTAGTTCATGAAGCATGCGCCGGTTTGCCACTCGTGACCCGCAGGCTTGGTGCTGCAGCACACCCCTTGCCCTCGTGCAAGCCGGCAGAAATCGAGAGCTTACCCGGAGTTCAGGCCATTGTTGCGAAATGCTGGAAAATGGTGAGCCATGCTTGAAACAACGTACAAAATCACCATCCTGCAAGAAACGGTAAATGACGAAAGCGTCCGTATCATATCCTGGAAAGTGCCCTCGGGTGGGATCGTAGTGGCGGATCAACTTATCTGCGAGATTGAAACCAGCAAGACGGTCCTTGAAATCCATACCCCGGTCGCGGGAAGGCTCGATTATCATTTCTCCGTTGGCGACGAAGTCGGAGTCGGCGACACCATCTGCGAAATCGCACCGGAACTTCACGCTCCGTCGCAGTCAACGGCGAACGGCAATTCCCATTTTCCTGACAAAGCGGCGGAGTTGCCATCTCCAGCAGACGATCTTCCTGTCGCGCGTTTGACGCCCTTGGCGAGAAAGATCGCGGCGGAACACAAAATCGATATTAGCTCATTCCCCAAGGGCAGTCTTGTGCGGAAGAACGACGTCCTGCGCAAGGCAGGCTTGAGCGTCGTCGAGCTCTCTCCCCCGGAATGGTCAGAAACACCGCAGGCTCGCAAAAGTCATAGTTCGTCTGTTGCCGTCATTCCTTCCCGTGGTGTTCCTCTCGAATGGAGAGAGTTACCGCGTAGAAAGATCATCGAAGGAAAGATATTGGGCTCCGGCAGAGCTGCGTGTATCCAAAGTTCGGTAACCACTTCCGTGAGAGCCCCCGGTCTCCGCATGCGTGCCGCCAAGCTGGAGCTTCCAACCACCGGCTTCGACGCTCTGATCCTATTTGAGGTAGCCCGACTTCTTCGCAAGTTTCCGGTGTTGAATGCGGTTTATGACTCAGGGAAAATCGGCGAATACCAAGATGTGAACATCGGTTGGGCCGTCGATGGGGGAGACGGTCTGGTCGTGCCGGTCGTAAAATCATGCGACCGGAAGGGTGTGCGCGAGATTGGAACAATTATGGAACGCCAGGTTGCCGCCTATCTAGAGAGTTCTTTAGCCCCTGCAGATCTGGCCGGGGGAACATTTACGGTGTCGAACCTGTCAAGCCATGGAGTGCATTTTTGTGACCCGCTCATCAGCCAGGGACAATCCGCGATTCTCGGCATCGGCAGCGATGCTTATGCGCAAGCCGGGGAATTGTTCTATCTCACTTTGGCATTCGATCACCAACTAGCAGAAGGCAGAACCGCCGCGCAGTTTCTTGGTGAACTCTCCGTGCGTTTGGAATCGCACAGTTCGATCGAGGATTTTCGCGCAATGGAATCCCCCAAGGTTGCAGCGGATCCGTTTTGCGTCTTGTGTCATCGCGATAAACAAACGCTTGATCGGTACAAAGCCATCTTGCTCAAATCGGAAATTCCTGCCGGACTTGTTTGTTCTCTCTGCATCTCGGGATTCTAATGTCTCAAGTTGCCGACTTACGATCGCTAGTAGCAACCATGCTTATGATGTCTGCAGACGAATTGGGCCCGGGCACATCGCTTCGGAGCCTCGACAATTCGCTCGGGGGCGCCAAGCTCCTATTGGGTCTGAAGCACTTGGGTATAACTGCGCCGTTTAAAAGGATACCGCCTACTTTCGGTGACCTGCAAAATTCTCTGGCGGGAGTCTCGGTGACCACACCTGTCACCGCAGACACTCATATTGCAGCCGAGCAGCCTGCAGAATTGCCGCCTGGGGCATTACGCATAGGTCACGACATCCAGGACATTAAATCACTTCCTAACTCCGCTGACTACTGGGAGCACGAGTTCTATCAAGGATGTTTCGGTCGTACAGAGCTTGCCTACGCCGTCGTACAGAGCGAACCAAAAGCGCATTTCGCGGGGTTCTGGGCTGCAAAAGAAGCCTTGCGGAAATGCGACCCATCGTTCATTGACGTCGATCTCAGTCTTCTGACCATCGCACACGATACCGCAGGCAAGCCTTACTTCCTCTATCACCGTCCAGGGGGCGTAATCCGATTGCCGCATGCCGTAAGTATTTCACACAGCGTAGATATGGCTTCTGCGGTGGTAGTCGCGTCGAAATAAGTTTGCTCCGACGGCCACTCGCGGATTGCGTCACGGTCCTACGGTGCGATTTCTCGTGGTTCGCTCGATTCTCGTCCGAGGCCAAAGCCCGGTCAGGCTGGATGAGAGTAGCTCAAGAGATGGTCGAAGCTGCGGCCTTTGCGTACCAGTTCGAGAAGTACGAAGGAAAGATGCTTCTGCTACTGGCTTCTGAGCGCCCTCCTCACGTAAACTTCGTTCCAGGATGGCAGGCAGTCGTCCACCGTAAGTTGCATACAGGGTATGTGGACGGGCATCACAGGGAGTTAATGAAAGCACAAAACGTGCGGACTATTGCGGACGCCATTGTCTCCCACGTCATATCTGCAACCGACCGAGAGTCTCTATCTTACGGCGCCGACACTCCTGGATCACCGGGATCAACCTGCATTGATACGATGCTGGGCACAACACCCAGGAAAGTCGGCATGTTCGGACTCACTTTCAAAGAGGGGATGGACGATTTGCGAGAGAGTCCGGCGGTGGAACTCGCCGAAACCTTGATCGGCAAAGGTTTGGACCTCTTGATTTATGAGCCGGCGATTTCTCCAGGCTCCATCCGTGGAACGAACCTACAGTTTAGTGAGCGTAACATTCCACACATCTGGAAGCTGCTCACTAGGGATCTGGAAACTATGGTGCACGAGAGTAATGTGCTCGTGCTGCTGAAAAAGCCAGCCGAAGGAGAAAGGCTCGCCTTCAAGGGGCTGCGGACCGATCAAACCTGTATTGATTTTGTGGATGCCCTTGGCGCGGATGAAGTCCGTGCTCAGGTCGCGGTGTTTGGAGTGCGCCAGTCGGTTCTCGGCTCCACTGCGGCTGCGGCCGACTGACCAACGAAAATGACAGGTATGTTTTGCCTCTTGTCGAATGGACGTGTCCGAACGACTCGCGCGGCGAAATCATGAATCAATTTCTACCCAGGGTGACGCTTCTGTTCGTTATGATCGCCATGCCGCTTGCTCTCGCAACTGACAACAGCCGACTAGTCCCGCCCTCGACGACCATACCGTCCAGCTTCTTTGGAATGC
>PLWX01000230.1 GCA_003151155.1 Acidobacteriaceae bacterium | reverse complement strand
CAGGAAGCCACCCGTGAAAAGCGCCTAACCACCCTCATCGATTGTTCCGCCAAGCGATTGAAGATCCCGCAACTGCGCCGCCCCACCGACAAACAACCGTAGTCCGCGACCTACTGCATCCCATCCTGCAACATCGCTAACGCCCGCCCCAAATATTCCTTGTAATGCGCTACGCGTTCCTTATCAGCTTCACTCTTGTGATGCTGCTGTAGACGTTTCTCCAATTCCTCTTCAGACACATTCGACCCATCGACCATCTGCTGAACATCGCTCATCGCCTGTCCATAAATCTTCGAGAACCGCTCGATCTCCGCCCGCACGCTCTCCGGGTGATAGCTCATGCGATCACCCGTCTGCCACGCATCGATGACCGTGTTGGGCGCACGCGTGTGCAGATCTTCCAGTGCGTTCAACGTGTCATACGCTCCACGCAACCGCTTCTCTGCCCCCGCAAACCCATCGAGCTTGCCCCGCGCCGCTAGCGATCCTTGCGCTCGTCGCACTTCAATGTGCATCGGCAAATGCACCGAATAACGTGGCGTCCGAATCACGGTCGTCAGCGTATTCCCTTCATACCGCCAACCGACTTTCGCACTGTCCTTGCCCGTAAAGTTCAGCGGTCGTCCGTTTACCGTCACAGCATCCGGCGGCCAGTCTCCAGGCAACCGCACTTCATAAGCGCATTCATTGACCATCCCCGGATAACTGCCTTCAACGGGAGCAACCGATAGCGTCAAATGCTCTCCCGCCTGCGACGCGGAGATCTTCGTCCAGGCATAAGCACCATGCTGATAGGCTTCCGTGCTGCTCGAGTCCGCATACAGCCGGTATTCGCTCTTCTGCCCATCCGCCAGCGGATACACATTCACAAGCAACGGATCCACCGGCTTCTCGTCGATATGTCCCATCGCCGGCTGCATCGGAACAATCGCTCCGCTTCGCACATATACCGGCGTCTCCTCGATCGCGAACTTCCGGCTCACTTCCTTCGGCCCCGTAAAGTGCTTGCCGCTGCTCTGCTCGATCCATGTGCCTTCCGGAATCCACACCTCTTCCTGTGCGAGTTGCATCTTCTCATCGACAGGCTTGGTCACCGGCGCAACGATCATCTGGCTGCCAAACACATATTCGTCTTTGAACTTGTAAGCCGCCTCCGCTTCTGGCCAGTCGTAGTACAGCGGATGCAGGAACGCCACCCCCGAGTCATACGTGCGTCGCGCTTCGGTGTAGAGATACGGCTCCATCGCCTCACGCGTCTGGAACGTCTTCCGCATGATGTCGGCGAACGGTTCCGGATAAGCCCAGATCCTTCGCTCCGAATCCGGATTCTTCGTCGTGTGCGTGCGCAAAATCGGGCTATAAGCACCGAACTGAATCCAACGCGTGATCAACTCCGGCGCTACCACGCCCGGCATGTGTCCACCAATGTCATGACTCCAGTACGCGTAGCCGACATTCGCCGCCGTCGCCGTGAACCACGGCTGGAACGCCAGTGAATCCCAAGTCGAAATCGTGTCGCCAGAAAATCCAATCTGGTAGCGATGGTTCCCCAGCCCGCCCCAGCGATGGAACAGTAGCGGACGCTTCCCTTCGCGCTCCTGGTCGGTGAAGTGCACGTAATTCAACCACCACGTCGGGTTCACGCCCGGGGTGTTCGTGTTGCTCTCCTGCTGCCAGTCGAGCCACCAGAAATCGATCCCCTGTTTCTCCAGCGGATGATGCAGAAGGTCCATGTAATTCGTCGCGAACTTTTTGTTGGTGATATCGAATGGCACATACTTTCGCGTCGCCCGGTCAATCCCCATCGCCCGCGCCATCGCCGGGTACGCCTTCTCCCACGGCTGTACTCCTGAAGCCGGATGTAAATTCAGCGTCGCCTTTAATCCCTCGTCGTGAAGGTGATCCAGAAATCCCTTCGGTTCCGGAAACAGCAGCGGGTTCCACGTATATCCCGTCCACCCGAGTCTCTGCCCGGACTCATCCTTCTCGTGCATCGCCTCCAGTTGCTCGCGGTTCAAGTGCCAATCCATATCGATCACCAGCACATCCAGCGGCACATCGTTTTCATGGAAGCCTTGCACCAGGCGATCGAGTTCCTGGTCGCTATAAGCCCAGTAGCGCGACCACCAGATGCCAAACGCAAACCGCGGCGGCACCGGAATCCGCCCCGCGACCTTCACATAATCCGCCAGCGCCTGCTTGTAATTGTGTCCGTAGCCAAAGAAGTACAAATCCTGCCGATCGCCCGCCGGACGCATCATTACCCACGGCCACGGGCTCTTCTGGCCCTGCGCGAAATTGAAGTTGTCGGAGTCAAACAACGGACGCGCGGAATCATCTACCAGAGCCCATCCATCGCGCGAAACCAGTCCTTTGCCAATCGGCTCTTTCGTCTGGTTCCCCTGCGCACCATCCAGCGTACGTGTGGTGCCTTGCAGATTCCCCGCGTCATCCATCCCCGGATGCCAGGTCACCTGCTTACCATTCACCTTGAAAGTGATCGCGAGATTTTCCGCCGTGAACCTGCCATCTCCCAATGGGTTGTAGGAGAGCTGCAGATCGGCAGTATCGATCGTCAGCCGCTGCCCTTCGCGCTTCTTCGCAAACTGCGGCACCGGCAATCGTCGATTCAGAAACACAAACGACGGATGATCTTCAAACTTTCCATCCGCCGCCCACTCCATGCGAATCAATTGCGGCGTCAGCACCGTGAACCGTGCATGGTCCAATATGACTACCGCTCGCGGATCGGCCGCCGAATGATTTTCTTCTACCTTTGCACCCTGCGCCTTGACCGGCGTCGAGACAAATATCGCAACCAAGATCACGACGCAGGCCCGTACCTGCTGCACCCATCCCACTCGAGCAAACATCCTCATGCACACCCCTTTTGTGGCATCGATGTTAGCAGGATCGTGAAACAAGGATCTCAGGGCACATTACAGGGCGAAGCGGAGGTAGCGTCAGCACAATGCTTTCCCCGCCGCAGCGCTCTCGCTTCGGACGCGTCTCGCTGCCCGCAATACGATACCGCGTCTTGTTGTCATTGCGAGGAGCACTGCGACGTGGCAATCCGCTGTTTCCCGCGGACGACAATGCCCGTCGAGCAAATTCGAGCGACGCAGATTTGCTTCGTGAACAGACACGACTTTAGTCGGCTGCTAGCGACGTGACTCTAACCGCGCTGTTTCTAATTTGCTTTGTATCAGGGCACGACTTTAGTCGTGCCAAACCGGCCAGAAAATCAACGGGCTTCAGCCCCTGCGAATGTCAAGGATCGCATCACCGCCGGCCCTCACAAGCCCCAGCGCGAAGCCCGGCTCGCCTCTAAAGCCCAGCGTGCAACGCTGGGTAACCAAGCCAAATATGAACCCATGCCCGACGAGGATTTCATCCGAGGAGGCCTGCCTACCCCTGCGCCCTTGCACCGGGCCGGTCGTGAGAAATCACCTCCCGATCCGGTCCGCTCAGCGGGGCCACTAAACGCTTCGTGACGCCGTACGTCTATTCCCTGCCGCCTCGCGAGGAGGATGAATGAATGTCAGCCGCTACTTCCTGCTCCTGCTGCCTGCGATTGCCCTCGGCCAAGACAACCCTACCGCACCCTCCTCCAACTCCGAACATATTGTCATCCAGGAACTCGTCATCACCGGGGTCCGTACGCTGGCGTCGTCACAACTCGCAGACATCGAGCACACTTTGACCGCGCTCGAAATGAGGCGTGACGACGAGGAGTTGCAAGAACGTCTCCGCAATGCGTTTCAAGAGCGAGGGTACTTCGACGCAAATGTGAAATCGGTTGAGATCAAGCCGCTCGATCCCCTCGCCCGTCCTACGCCTGTTCGCGTCGAGACTGAGGTCGACGAAGGTCCTCGCTACAAGCTCGCAGGATTTAAGTTCCTCAACAATCATGTAATCTCAGCCGCAGAGCTGCAAACCCAGTTCCCAATTCACCGAGGTGATTTCTTTAGCACCGACAAAATCCGCGCCGGTCTCGAAGCCGTAGCGAAGCTCTATCGATCCAAAGGTTACGTGGAAGAGATCGCGGTACCCGATGCAACCGAACGATCCAGTAACGCTGTGCTCCTCGCTGTAGAGATTAAGGAAGGGACGCAATATCGCATGGGCAAGTTGGAGATCGGTGCCGAGCCTGAACTCGCGCGGCAGTTAGAACGAAAGTGGAGCCTTCGACCCGGACAGCCCTTCGACGCAAACTACCCAGCCAAGTTCGCCGAGGACAATAGCAGCTTGCTGCCCAAAGCTTTCAACCTGCAAACGGGCTCTCACATTTCTCTCGACTGTCACGATCTCACTGCATCGATCCAATTCCAGCTCGATCCCGACCATTCGCTGCAACCAACCCCGAACCGGCTCGACTGTGACCAGCCAAACGAATCGAATCCCGTGCAAACGAATCGACCGCACTCCTGACGCGGTCGGCCTTGATCCACTTCGATACCGATCCCCTGTGACCCACTCTTACCGCTGTGACCGTTTCGTGGGCGCTGGGTGCACTCATGAGGGACATACTTCGTGACACAATCCCGCTATCGTGCGCATGTGGGGCATTCCCACTTGCATCAATTGTTCTTTGAAATCTGAGCAATCGCGCCTCTCAGCTTCAGGCCGGACATGTGCCGGACGAACACTCGCTGTGTGAAAGGGCACGACTTTAGTCTTGCTGCTAGCGGCGTGACTCTGATCGCGCTGTTTCTAATTTGCTTCGTATCAGGGCACGACTTGAGTCGTGCTGTACGCTCCGAGAAGGACCCGGGCTTGAGCCCCTGCGAACCTCAAGGATCGCATCATCGTCGGCACCCGCTCGGCCCAAGCGCGAAGCCCGTCTCGCCTCTAAAGCCCAGCGTGCAACGCTGGGATAACGATCCCCACCCGGCTTTGCCCGACGAGGGTTCCACCCGAGGAGGCCCACTAAACCCTTATGCTGGAAGAATTTACCCGCAACTATATGTGTTTCCAAGAATTTGCGGGTTTTCCACACTGCTGAAAACACTAGGGGGTGGGGGGAGGGGGTACCAGTTCTGGCAGCGTCCCACCCAACAGCTCCGCGATCTTATCGATCGGCACTCGCAGGCCAACGAAAAAGGTGCCGAACGACGCGTACACGGCGCTTACTTCATCGAAACGCATCTCGTAGATCAACTTTTTGAACTGCAGCGGATCGGCGGCAAACAGATCGACCCCCCATTCCCAGTCATCGAAGCCGATCGAGCCAGTGATGATCTGCTGCACCTTGCCGGCGTAACGGCGTCCGACCATGCCGTGCGCTTCCATCTGTTTCTGTCGATGCTCGATGTCCTGGGTGTAGAAGTTAATCGCTTCCCCGCGCTTGCGATCCATGGGATAGAAACAGAGATAACGATGCGCAGGAATTTTTGGGAATAGACGCGGAGCCATCGCCGCCTTCTGGCGCTCAATCGTCTCCTGCACTTCTTTCTCCCACTCCGCGGAGTGCGGCTGAAGCCCTTTTTCCAAGAGCTGCTTGTACAGCTTCACCGTCGAGTCGTACAAACCCAGCTCGATTACGGAGAGATACGAGTTCGTCTGCTCCAGGTAACCCTGCAGGCGCAGATGTTTCACCGCGAGTTCCGCCTGGTTGAGTTCATCGAACGAGGAGCGGAAGTGGATGAGCATCAGGTCGCCCTTGTGACCAAGCATGGAGAAGAGTGCCGTCTCGCCCTTCTCTTCCATCGGACACAGCGCCTGTCCAGCCTCTTTCAGGATCGCGAGGCGCTCGCCTTCGCCCAGTTTGTTCCACTCCGCCCAGCGGAAGCGAAACATCTGGTGCAGCACGCTGTGACCTTCCAGCGTGATCGGGTGAGCGGGCATTTCCGCGGACACAACATTCGGGCGACTCGACACGATGGGTTTCCTTCAGATCGAAATTTGTAGCGATCGCGGTTCCATTGTAATCTGCGAGACGGAGCGTAACCGAATGCCACGCGGACAGATTCCACGTCAACCCTCGAAAGCCGGCCGCCACGAGAAATTCGGCAAAGCCATACGACTAGGATCGAAGTTAAAGACGAGCACTCCGGCAAAACTTGCGAAAGCGCCTAAAGCAAGACCGGAGAAGAAGTCGGCAGGCGGTGTCGCCCCGAAAGGCTACAATCCCATCTCGCCTGAGCGCGTGAAAGAAATTCTCAAGCGCCTCAGCGAAACCTATCCCGATGCCAAGTGCGCGCTGCACCACAACAACGCCTGGGAGCTCCTGGTAGCCACCATTCTCTCTGCGCAGTGCACCGACGTACGCGTGAACATGGTGACGCCCGGTCTTTTCAAGAAGTATCCGACGGCCAAACACTTCGCGGCGTTGAAGCCCGAAGAACTCGAACCCGACATTCGCTCCACCGGCTTCTTCCGCAACAAGTCGAAGTCGATCGTCGGCGCCGCCCAGGCAGTCGTGAACGAGTTTGGCGGCGAAGTGCCCGACGATATGGAGCGCCTTCTCACCGTTCCCGGCGCCGCCCGCAAGACCGCCAACGTAGTCCTGGGCTCCTGGTTCGGCAAAGCCGAGGGGGTGGTGGTCGACACCCACGTCCACCGCATCTCCCGCCGCCTGGAACTGACGAAGAACGACGATCCAAAATCGATTGAGCAGGACTTGATGAAAGTAATTCCGCGCGAAAAATGGATCGACTTCGCGCACCAGATCATTCATCACGGCCGGGCACTTTGCGTAGCGCGCAATCCGAAGTGCGTGGATTGTCCTTTGGAAAACATCTGCCACGCCGCCGATAAAACCTGGAGCACCGTGGACATCCACAAGGCAGCCCAACCATGACCCGACAGAAACATTCGAAATACCAGGCCGACAAACCGAAGCCTGAGCCCTTCATGACGCCGGAGAAGAAAAAAGTTTACATCCTCATGGCGACGGTCGATGGAATCTTGTTCCTCGGCATCGCCCTGGTCGCGATCTTTAAGTTCGTTCCGTTATACCCAACCGCGCCCGCGCTGGCCTTCATCGCGGTCGTCTTCAACTACGCCGTGATGTTTCTCAAGCGCAGTGTGCTGATGGGCAAAAAGTAACCGCATGCAAAAGGCCGCTCGAAAGCGGCCTTTAGCGTCTCCACACTTGCGCTAGACTCCGATCACTCCCACCAACTCCTTCACCGACGCAGCGCTCTTGTCGAGTGCAGCTTTCTCTTCGGCGGTCAGCTTGATTTCGATGATCTGCTCGATGCCCTTGGACCCGAGTTTGCAAGGCACTCCGACGTAAAGTCCGTTGATGCCGTATTCACCTTCCAGATACGCAGCACAAGGCAGGATCTTCTTTTTATCCTTCAGAATCGCCTCAACCATTTCGGTCGCGGCGGCGGAAGGTGCGTAGAAGGCACTCCCCGTCTTGAGATACTTCACGATCTCGGCGCCACCATCGCGGGTGCGCTGGATCAATTGCTCCAACCGTGCCGGCTCGATCAACTCGGTGATGGGGATGCCCGCGACGGTCGAGTAACGCGCCAGCGGAACCATCGTGTCGCCATGTCCACCGAGCACGAATGCGGTAACGTTTTCCACCGAGACTTTGAGCTCCTCCGCGATGAACGTACGGAAGCGAGCGCTGTCGAGCACGCCGGCCATGCCGATCACGCGGTTGCGCGAGAACCCTGACATCTTGAACGCGGCTTGTGCCATGGCGTCCAGCGGGTTTGAGACGATGATCAGGATGCAGTTCGGCGAATACTGGAGCACCTTGCCGACCACGTCCTTCATGATCTTGTGGTTGGTGTTCAACAAGTCGTCGCGGCTCATTCCGGGTTTACGCGGAATGCCGGCGGTAATCACCACGATGTCGGAGTTGGCCGTGTCGGCGTAGTCGTTCGTGCCAATGATGTGAGAATCGCGCTTCTCGATCGGCATAGCCTCAAGCAGGTCAAGGCCCTTGCCTTGTGGAACTCCTTCGATGATGTCAATTAGGACGACATCGGCCAATTCCTTCGAGGCGATCCAGTGCGCAGCGGTGGCTCCGACATTCCCCGATCCAACTACAGTCACTTTATGACGCATAAGTTCTTTCGCTCCTGACCGGCGCGCGAGGGCCCGCCGGCTTTCGTTATCAATTTGAAAACTTGGCGCAATCAGGCGCCGATAAATTACTCGTGAGCGGCGGCGCTGTGATGATTTGCTTCTGCATGCGCGCCGTGATGTTCCATTTTGCCGATGATCAGGTTTGCAAACCCACTAGTGCTGACCTTCTTCGCGCCTTCCATCAGGCGCTCGAAGTCGTAGGTGACGGTCTTCTTCTGAATCGTGAGTTCCATAGAATCCTCAATCAAGCGTGCTGCCTCATCCCATCCCATGAAGTCGAACATCATCACACCCGAGAGAATTACTGAACCCGGATTGATGACGTCCTTATCAGCATACTTTGGCGCGGTACCGTGCGTAGCTTCGAAGATCGCGTATTCGCTGCCTATGTTCGCACCCGGAGCAATGCCCAAGCCACCGACCTGCGCTGCGCAAGCGTCGGAAATGTAGTCGCCATTCAGGTTCGGCGTCGCCAGCACGCTGTACTCTTCGGGGCGCGTGACGATTTGCTGGAAGATGGAATCCGCAATGCGGTCATTGACCATGAGCATCTTCTTCCAGCGGAAATTGCCGTGCGTCGCAAAGATGGCATCCAGCACGCTCTTCACTTCAGCATATACAGCCTGCTTAAAGTCCTCGGGCGCGAAGTCCATGCCCGGCTCAATCATGTGGGCGTTCTGCTCGACCGTGAGGTTCGGGTTCTTGTCCTTGTTGTCGATAATCCAGCTCTCGCGCTCGGTCACACACTGTCCGCGGAATTCCTGGGTCGCTACTTCGTAGCCCCACTCGCGGAACGCGCCTTCCGTGTATTTCTGGATGTTGCCCTTGTGGACGATGGTGACCGACTTCCGTGCTGTCTTCAACGCGTGTTCGATCGCCATCTTCACCAGGCGCTTGGTGCCAGTAATAGAGATCGGCTTGATGCCGATGCCGCTGTCTTCGCGAAGCCGCTTGTTCGTGCCTGCGAGCATCTCGTTGTTGATGAAGTCGATGATCTTCTTCGCCTTCTCCGTTCCCTGTTTCCACTCGATACCCGCGTATACGTCTTCCGTGTTCTCGCGGAAAATCACGATATCCATGCGCTCGGGGTGTTTCACGGGCGACGGGATGCCGGTGTAGTACTTCACCGGGCGTACACACGCGTACAGATCAAGTACCTGGCGCAGCGTGACATTCAACGAGCGGATTCCGCCACCGATGGGCGTAGTCAGGGGTCCCTTAATGCCGACGCGCAACTCGCGAAACGCCGCAATGGTGTCGTCGGGCAACCAGGTGTTGAATTTCTCCTTTGCCTTCTCGCCGGCAAATACTTCGTACCACTCCACCTTGCGCTTGCCGCCGTACGCCTTCTCTACCGCTGCGTCGAACACCCGGACCGAAGCTTTCCAGATATCACGGCCGGTGCCATCTCCTTCGATGTAAGGAATGATCGGGTTATCGGGAATTACGAATCGCCCATTGGCGACGGTGATTTTCGAGCCCTTTACGGGCAGTGGCAAGCCATTGTAAGCAGACGACATTCAACCCCTCCAACGGAGTAATCCTTCATGTGTAGCGATTCCCATGACCATCGGAATAGTGCGCACGTCACAAGCGCGAGTGATATACAGACCGGGGCCAGAGTCGCTCGCCATCCATGGAGTGACTCGAGAACTTTGCCGAACTCTCTAAATTATCACTCGGCAAGGAGTGCTTCAATTGCCTGGGTGGCTCATGGGAAAAGAAAAAGGCGCAGAACCGAAGCCCTGCGCCTTAAATCGACGACCATCAATGTGCTATTTGCCTAGGGAGGCCATGTCAATGACGAAGCGATACTTCACGTTACTCTTCAGCACGCGCTCGTAGGCCTCGTTCACTTTCTGGATTGGTGTCATCTCGATATCCGAAACGATACCGTGTTCGGCACAGTAATCCAGCATTTCCTGGGTTTCCCGGATGCCGCCAATCAACGAACCGGCGAGGGTTTTACGCCCGAAGAGCAGCGGGAATGCCGAGATTGTCATCGGCTTCTCCGGGGCGCCCACCAGTGCGAGCACACCATTGCGTTTCAATAGGAAGAGCTGCGACTGAACATCGTGGTTGGCGGAAACCGTGTCGAGAATGAAATCGAAGCTGCCGATGTGCTTCTTTACGGCGTCCGGATCCTTCGATAGGACCACTTCATCAGCGCCCAGGCGCTTGGCTTCCGCCTCCTTGCTCGGCGACGTCGTGAATTGCATGACATGAGCTCCGAAGGAATGGGCGAATTTCAGTGCCATGTGCCCGAGACCGCCAAGTCCGACCACGCCGACCTTCTGGTTCGGTCCCACTTTCCAATGTTTCAGCGGTGAGTAGGTGGTGATTCCCGCGCAAAGCAATGGCGCCGTCGCCGCCGGATCGAGCNNATGCAGCCAACGCCGGCAATATCGCCAACTTTAAACTTCTTGACGTCTTTGCCGACGTGCGTCACGCGACCGATGATCTCGTGGCCCGGCACGACCGGGTAGACAGTCGCCATCACTTCCGACCACTCGTTGCGAGCGGTGTGAATATCGGAATGGCAGATACCGCAGTAAAGAATATCAATCGCGATGTCTTTGGGGCCTGGATCGCAGCGTTCAAATTTGAAGGGAGTGAGCGGGGATTTTGGATCTGTAGCGGCATAACCGTGCGAAGGGATCATGTTTCACTTTCTCCTAAAAAGGGTGCAAGGGAATTGTAGGACTTTCCCAACGAGGCAAGTCATTGAATGCTCATTTGATTAGCTAAGCCTCAATTCGATGCAGTCCAGGGTGCAAACTTTCGCCAATTTTTGACGCTGCCATGAGTCGAGCTCAAACTGCCTGGTCTGTGCCGAGCTTGGACACTCGCGGTATGATTCCCACGTCCATGGATTTCGACCAGCTTGAAACATTCCTCGCGGTCGCACGGTTAAGCAGCTTCTCGCGAGCTGCCGAACAACGTTTTCGAACTCAGCCTGCCATTTCCGCTCAGATTCGTGCGATGGAAGAAGAAGTGGGCGCCAAACTCCTCGACCGCTCGGGCGGTCGCGTGGCCGTCACGGCTGCCGGCAAACATTTTCTCAAGTATGTGGAAGAAGCGCTGGAAGCCCGAAAGAACGTGTTATCAGCGCTCAAAGAGATGGATGAGATTCCGCGCGGCGAAGTTGTGGTGGCTGCTAATGAAGGCACGTGTCTGCACGTATTGCCCGAAGTCTTTGCGCAATTCAAAAAGCAATACCCGAAAGTCGGGGTGAGTATCCGGCGCTCGGAGCATGCCAAGATTCTAGACGCAGTCAACTTCAATGCCGTCGATTTCGGTGTCGTATCGCTGCCGGTTTCGGACAAGCGCCTCTCGGTTGTGCCAATTCACCGCGAAGAATTGGTAATCATGGTGCCGCCTGGGCATCCGCTTTCCAGGCAGAAATCGGCAATGATCGCTGAAGTCGCGCCATTCCCCCTCCTCCTTCCCAAGGTCGGTCGTACCCGCGACAGTCTCGAAAACGTTTTTCAGGAACGCCAGCTCGAGGTCAACATCTCAATGGAACTCGATTCTGTTGAGCTGATGAAGCGCTTCGTCGCGGTCAACGTCGGCATCGGCTTTATCGCGAAGTCAAACATCGTGGACGACGTGAAGGCAGGCGTGCTTTGCGAGATCGCAATCGCGGATGCTTACATACGGCGCGAATTGGCGCTCGTCTATCGAAAAGACAAAGTGCTGAGCCGCGCTGCACAGGCTTTCATCGAGATTGCGGTGAAGCTGAAATTGCCTGGTCTGGAGCGAGCAAAGTAGATCCGGAAAATTCATAGCAATTTTTTATGTCAATTTACGCACAGCGTTTAACGCTGTGTTATTTTTTTGTTTCATCCCGAGAAAATGGAGGCTGGAGATTTGGGCAAGGACATGGTTCCGAAGAGGATTTTCCTCACGAAGGGCGTGGGGAAACATAAGGAGCGGCTCACCTCGTTTGAGCTCGCATTGCGTGACGCCGGTATCGCGGCGCAGAACCTAGTCCGGGTCTCATCCATCTTCCCGCCCAACTGCAAGCTGATCACTCGTAAAGAAGGTCTTAAGTACCTGAATCCCGGAGAAGTCGTGTTTGCGGTCGTGGCCGAGAACTCGACGCGTGAACCACATCGTCTTGTCGCCTCAAGCATTGGCATGGCGCAACCTGCCGATCACAGCACATACGGCTATCTCAGNNGCCGCGGAAATGCTCGCCACGACGCTCGATGTCGAGTTCGATCCGGACAAGAGTTGGGACGAGAAAAAAGAAGTCTATCGTCTTTCCAACAAGATCGTTCGCACCACGAATATCACGCAATCGGCGGTGGGTGACAAGAAGGGCCTATGGACGACGACCATCGCGGCCGCGATTTTGATATTCGAATAGAAATCGACCTTATCAACCGAATGCCACGACTATGTCGTGGCGTTTTCATTTGGACTGCAAACGCTTCAGAGCGATCCGACATTCCAATATTTCCGAATTCAGCGCTGGTCGTCGCGCGGCGGGAAATATTCCGAGCGGTGCGGCACCTGCGCCTTGAATGCGACATACACCGATGGATCGCCCGGCTTGTGTCGCACTCGAATCTTGCTGCCCTTCGGATAGAGCCGCTCCATATCCTCTTCATTCTTGGGAAACTTCCGCTGGCCGGTAACCGCGAGTTCGCCTGCGTAATATTCCCCGTTAACCGCGTATGAAAACGAAACTCCGTTGTTGGCAGGATTCTTCCTTCCAAACGGCACGAGCCGGTAGCTCTGCACCGTGCCCTCCACCTCCGGCCACGAGAACGAAGCCATCGCCGGTGCGCCGCCAGGATCGCTCCGCTCAGGGCGATAAGCAGCAGCACAATATCCCTCACCAACGGCAGCAGACTCTCCCAATGCAAATGCCAATGTCCAGACATAGAAAACCGGCTGACACTGTAGCCAGCCGGCATCTGTTCTATCTAGCAGGATGCTGAAAAACTAC
>PLWX01000094.1 GCA_003151155.1 Acidobacteriaceae bacterium | reverse complement strand
AATCTAGAGTTTCGTAACAGCCTGTCAATGGCCGCCCTTTTTAATTCCGTGCGGGTTAGGCGACGCGGCCTTTTTTGTTTTTCTTGCCGTCATGGACTGCTTCCACGACTGTGCCACGTCCGGCGAAGGGTTCGGGGGCGCTGCTTTTGTCCTGCTTGCCGGGGCTCTTTTCGATCTGCGCGAATTTCTTTTTGCCACTCTCCTTGTGGAGAGGATCGGCGCCGGGGTCTTGGCCTTCGTCTTTTCCGGTGTGAGGATTGACGACGAAGAGCAGGTCCGAGAGATCACTAGCGTGCTCTTCTTCTTTGGCCTTGATGTGTTCGATCATGCGACGGGTGGTCGGATCGTTGTTGCCGAAGTATTCGATCATGCGCTGATAGACGTCGATGACAACGCGCTCGGCAATCAGGTCTTCCTTGATCATGTCGGCGAGAGTTTCGCCCTCGACGTACTGCGAAGAGGAACGTTCAAGCAGGGTCTTGGGATTGAAGTCGGGCTTACCACCAAGCTGCTGGATGCGTTCGGCGATCAGGTCGGCGTGTTCGCGTTCTTCGTCGGCATGCTCCTTGAACTCTTCGGAGACCGACTTGCCATGGACGCCGGTGGCCATGAAGTAGTGGTGCATGTAACGCAGGACGCAGACGATTTCAGTGGCAAGAGCTTCGTTCAGGATGCTGACAGTCTTGTCGACGTTGCCTTTATAGGAGTCGGTAACGGCACCGTCTTCGATTTTTTGCGAGGCACGTTGACGAATCTCCTCAACGTCTTTAACAAAATTTGGCATGGGGACCTCTGTAACACGGGGAAGTCCGCCCGAGAGGACGGCCCCCAGTTAGATACTCGAAAGCCAGTTCCGGATGCGTCATGATGTGAAAAAGGAGAATCGGGTATGAAGAAGTCCTGGAAGGTGATCCGGTGGGTCGTGCTGGTCTCGCTGGCGATCGCGATCGTGCTGATGGTGACGAAGCCGAGCCGGCCGGCGCCCGCGATTCCCGAGGCGGAGAAGAAACAATTTTCCAGCCAGTTTGAACAGAAATTGGAGCGCCTGGAGCAGACCAAGGCGTCGGGGGAAACGGGAGCGACGGAACAATTTACCCCGGAAGAGGTGAACGCCAGCCTGGAGGACATGACTGCGAACGCCGAAAAGGCGATGGGGCCGGGCGCAGCGGACGATGTAAAGACAAAGGTGGTGGGGATTAACTTCGTCGGCGACCAGGCTACTGGGCAGTTCATTGTGAACCAATACGGCAAAGATATCTATGTGACGATGAGCGGGCATTTGAGCGCGAAAGACGGCTACGCGAATATCGAGCTTACGGATGCGAAGATCGGGAATCTTTCGGTGCCGGTTTCGTTGATTAATCCGCGACTACAGCAGAGATTGGCAGAGCCGGATCAGCGGGAGAAATTGAAGCTGCCGGACTTCATTGCCGATCTGCGGGTGGAGAACGGGAAGCTGGTGATCGTGGAGAAATAAGGGCGTACGAAAATCCAAGAACCGTTCCCGGCAGTGAATTTCGCGGACTTTCACTTTCCAGAGCACAAAGTTTTCATCTTAGGGGTATTCTGCCAAGAGAGAGATTTTGATGGCCAACTATCCACTTTCCGACCTGATTGGCGCTGCGGTTTATGACTCCGCGGGAGCGCAGGCGGGACGTGTGCGTGAACTGGCCATCGTGCCGCAGCAGGATTCGAACACGATTGCGGCGCTGGTTCTGAAGACCAAGGTCGGGATGCGGCTGATGGCGACGCACCAGATCGCCGGAATCAATGGCGGGATCAAGACGCGACTGCGCGAAGGAGACCTGACGGAGTTTGGCGGCTCCGAAGGCATGCTGATGCTGAGCCGCGATTTGCTCGATCAGCAGATTATCGACACCAATGGCCGGAAAGTCGTGCGGGTGAATGATGTCGAGCTAATCGGGGAAGGCGCCGAGAAGTTCGTACTGAGAGTCAGCGGGGTCGACATTGGAGCGCGTGGGGCGGCGCGGCGGTTGCTCAAGGGATTGGTTCCGCGCACGGCGCTCAATGCGTTCCTCGCCAAGCTGTCGTCGAAATTGATTCCGTGGGATTACGTGGACCTGATCGAGACGGACCCGGCGCGTCGGGTGAAGCTGAAGATTTCGGGAGACAAGCTAGCGACGCTGCATCCGGCGGACCTGGCGGACATCATCGAGGATCTAGCTCCGGCCGAGCGCGAGGCGCTGTTCCAGACGCTGGATGAAGACGTGGCAGCGCAGGCGTTGGAGGAAATCGATCCGAAGTTGCAAGTCTCGATCCTGCGGTCACTGGATACGGAACATGCGGCGGACATCGTCGAGGAGATGGATCCGGACGCCGCGGCCGATTTGCTTTCAGGACTGCCGCACGAGCACTCAGAAGAAATCCTGACCGAGATGCAGCCGGAGGAGCGGCACGAGGTCGAGGAGTTGATGGAGTTCGAGGAAGATACGGCGGCTGGCCGTATGACCACGGACTACATGGCTCTGCTGCCGACGGCGCGGGTGGCTTACGCGATCGAAATGCTGCGGCACTTCGATGGACCGCTGGAGAGCATGAGCACCATTTACCTTGTCGACAAGGATGAGAAGTTGGTAGGTGCAGTGCCGCTGGCGAGGATGGTGCTGGCGAATCCTGCCACCCCGCTTTCGGAAATAAGCGAAGGTGGACACATCTCGTGCCATCCGGATGCGGACGAGCGCGAGGTGGCGGAGATGTTCGACAAGTACAACCTGTTGACCCTGCCGGTGGTGGATGCCGATGGCGTGCTGACCGGCGTGATCACGGCGGATGACGTGATCAGCCTGCTGCGCAGCAAACTCTAGCATCGGAACTGTTTCACACAACTGAAATCTGCGCGTCCGCTCTGGCGCGATTCCAACATCGCAGTTATTCTGGAAACGCTGAACAACTCCAACCGCACGTGAACGAGCAGAATGAAATGGACCAGGCATTGGAAGACCCGGCTGCTGCTGATTCTGGCGGTTATCGGCCCGGGCTTCATCACGGCGAACGTCGATAACGATGCGGGCGGCATCTTTCAGTATTCTGCTGCCGGCGCGCAGTACGGCTATGGGCTGCTGTGGACCCTGCTTCCCACCACCATTGCATTAATCGTCGTACAGGAAATGGCAGCGCGACTGGGCGCGGTCACGGGCAAAGGCCTGTCTGACCTGATCCGCGAAGAGTATGGGCTGCGCATCACGACCTTCATGATGCTGGGGCTGATCATCTGCAACTTCGGCAACGTGGTTGCGGAGTTCGCGGGCATTGCAAGCAGCCTGCAACTGTTCGGCATCTCGAAATACATCAGCGTGCCGGTGTGCGCGGCGATCGTGTGGCTGCTGATCGTGAAAGGGAATTACAAGAACGTCGAAAAGATTTTCCTGGCGGCGTCGTTCGTCTATTTCGCCTACATCATTGCGGGATGGGTGGCAGGGCCGGCGTGGAAAGAGGCGCTGGTCGCCACGGTGATGCCTTCGGGGAACGTGAACTTCCGCGACCGCGACTATGTGTACACGATCATTGGATTAGTGGGAACGACGATCGCACCGTGGATGCAGTTCTATCTGCAGGCTTCGATCGTGGAGAAAGGGATTTCGCCAAAGCAGTACAAGATGTCGCGGTGGGATGTGATCATCGGGTGCATTTTCACGGACGTGGTGGCGTGGTTCATCATCGTCGCCTGCGCGGCTACGCTGTTTGTGCATGGGTTCCACCAGATCAATGACGGCGCGGACGCAGCCAAGGCGCTGGCGCCGTTGGCAGGGAACTATGCTTTCATCCTGTTTGCGGTGGGATTGTTTAATGCGTCGTTGTTCGCGGCGTCGATTTTGCCGCTATCGACGGCCTACACGGTGTGCGAAGGCTTGGGATTTGAATCGGGCGTGGATAAGTCATTCAGCGAAGCACCCTTTTTCTACTGGCTCTACACGGCCTTGATCGTCACGGGGGCAGCGGTCATCCTGCTGCCGAATATTCCTTTGGTAAAGATCAGCATTCTGTCGCAGGTGGTGAACGGCGCGGTGCTGCCGTTTGTTTTGATCTTCATGGTGTTGCTGGCAAACAAGACCGAGCTGATGGGGACCCACAAGAACGGGCGCACCTTCAACATAATTGCGTGGGCGACTACGGCGATCATGATTGGGCTTACGCTAGCGTGGTTTGGGAGCCTGAAGAAATCCGATTCACCAGCTCCCGATCCGCCTCGAGAAAGTCGAGTGTATTCAACTCCGCTCGCCGCACCCAGCGCACATCCTTGAAGATGAGGTTGTGGATCTCACCGGTCCAGCGATCCACTCGGAAAAAATACAGTTCAATCACCACGCCGGGTTTGTAGGAATGGCGAATGGTCTCGACCAGGGAACCGATCTCTGCACGGGTGTCGAGTTCCTCGGTGAGTTCCCGGGCGAGTGCCTGCTCTGGAGTTTCGCCGGGTTTGATTTTGCCCCCGGGAAATTCCCACTTGAGCGGGAAGGGATCAGTCTCCGGCCGCTGGCAGCAGAGGATCCTATCGCCGCGCAGGAGAATGCCGGCGACTACGCGTTTCACCTTTACCGCGGCAGAAGGCTCAGTCATTCAGGCGGTGCGCTCGAGGTATTCACCGACAAGCCGCGCGCAGAACTCGCAGAAGGCGCGATCTTCCGCTCCGAAGGCCGCGGGTTCATGGCTGTCGATGTCGAGTTCTCCGACGATGTCGCCATGGACGCGAACCGGCACCACGATTTCGGATTTGGTTTCAATCGAACAGGCAAGGTAACGGGGATCGGAGTTGACGTCGTCGACTACGACTGTGTTGCCGGTGGTGGCGGCGGCTCCGCAGATACCCTGGTTCAGTGGAATGCGGGTGTGGGTGGTGGGTGCGCCGACATAGGGACCGAGCACCAACATCGGGTCGACTCCGGGCAAGGCGCTTTTCTCGATCATATAAAAGCCGACCCAGTTGTAATGCGGTAGATATTGCTGCAGGCGACCGACGATGTCGGTCATGAGGTCTTCGACCGAAGGTGCAGCTTGCGCCATGGTCTGGAGGTCGGTCGCGAGTTGTTCGCGGGTGATAGTTGTTGCCATAGGTTTATTTAACCACAAGGTCAGAGTGTGCCGGCTATCTGGCGGATGCCTGCAGTCGAAGCGAAATGCCCGGGATGGAGAGCCCAGAGAATCGCGTTAAGGCCGCCGATAAGAGTTGGACCCGGGGTATTGAGCAACTCGTCGCTGATGCAGTACACCCGACGGCTGCGAACGGTAGCGAGGTCGGACCAGCCACGATCGCGGATGATCTTTTCGAGAGGGACACGATCCCCGGCACCACACCACGCCGCGAGGATTACGTCGGGATTGAGATCCCGCACGGTCGCTGCGTCTGTATGTTTGCCGGGCGTTCCAACAAACTCACCACCGGCAGCTTCCACCAACTCCGCGACCCAAGGCTGCGAGTGGATCAGCGGGTTGCCCCATTCTTCGGCGTACACACGTACGTGAGGTTGCAGGCCGCGAGTACGGCTTACTGCATTCTCAATCGCGCTTTGCATATCTCGAATCACCGCGTTACCCCGATCGGGAACGTTCATTACGCCAGCGATGGTTGCAATGTCGCAGTAGATGTCATTGAGCGTGCGCGGAGCAAGGCCCACGAAGCGAATGCCGGCTTTAAGAATTTCTGCGACAGCTTCCAGTTGATAAGGAACCGAGGCGATCACGAGATCTGGTTTGGCCGCGAGAAGTTCGTCAGCCTTGGCGGTCCAGGAATCGTGGACGATGTGCGCGCCGCTGGTCTTCACTGCAGGCGCAACCTCGACACAGTATTTCGTACAGGCGACGAGGCGATCCAGCAATCCCAGGCGGTCGAGGGTGACGGTAGCGCTGGGTTGCAAGGAAGCAACACGCTGGGGGGAGAAGTCAGCCATGTGGATTCAGGATAAACGACGCACAGGCGTTAGAATCTACCTATGTATTCGGCCAAATTGCTGGATCACTTCGAGCATCCGCGCCATGCGGGTGATCTCGCGGCGGCAAACGCACGCGTCCGCGTGGAGAACCCGGCCTGCGGAGATATCTTAGAACTGGCAGCAGAAGTGCGCGACGGAGTGATTCACGCCATCGGGTTCCGCGCAAAAGGGTGCGTTCCGGCGATGGCGTGCGGTTCGGCAATCTCCGGCCTGATCCAAGGACGGAGGATTGCAGAGATTCTTTCCATCCGCAATGAAGACGTGTTACGCGAAGTGAGTGGCGTGCCGCAAGCGTCGTCGCACGCGGTACATCTTGCTTTGGACGCGTTGGCAGAGCTCTACAAGAGCGCACTCCAATCTTCTACTTCTGCGGAGTCGCGCTCAACGCTTTGATCTCAGCCGCAAGTGCGGTGATCTGCTCGTCGGTGAGTTTGCCAGCGTACTTCGGCATGCGCCCTTTGCCGTTGGTGATGATTGCCTTGGTTTCATCCGCTGACAATTTGCTGGTGACTAACGAAGGTCCGCCGAAGTGGCGCCCTTCGGCCGTCTTACCATGGCACTTAGCACAATTTTTGTCGTAAATGGAATCGCTGGTGAGCGAGGTCGCGGGACTCTGCGCGAACAGCGAAGCTGTTAGGAAAAACGCAGCAACCACTAGTCGGAGACGAGAATTCATGGGTACCCTCAGCGGAAGAGTTTACTGCAACGGCTCATAGATCGGCCACCCGCGCAGTTCCGCGATGGCACGGAGGTCGGGGTTGGGATGAATGGCGAAGGGGTGACTGGCAAGTTCCATCATGTCGAGATCAAAGATGGAATTGCCGAAGACCGCATCGGGAGAGCGCTGAATGACTTCGCGGATGGCTATAGCTTTGTCGGGACCGGATGGCACGCGAACCAGGCGATTGGTGGCAACTCCGTTTTCGACGTGCACTTCGGCGGCGAGCACATGCTCCCGGGGAATACCGAAAAATTCCGAGCCAACTTCAACAACCCAATTGTTGGTTGAAGAAATTGCCCACAAATCCACGCCGCGATCTCTCAACGCGTGGGTGAGTTTGAACATTTCGGGAAAGATGCAGCCGTGGATTTGCTCGTGCCAGAACCGGTCAGCTTCGGAGCGCAGGAAGGACTCTTCGAGACCGCTGTGGATGGTGACCATGTCGCCGCACATGACTTCTTCGGCGATGGTGCGATTCTGCTCGTACTCGGCATGACGCGGGAGAATCCACTGCAGGGCTTCGGCAGATAGGAGGCCGCGTTTCTGCTCCCATCGGAAAAACAGAACGCCGCTATCGCGCTCCCACAGCGTGCCATCGCAATCGAAGATGGCGAGTTTGACGTCGAGGGCGAGCACCGAAGCGATGAAACGTTCGGCGCGTTCTGAAAGTTGTTCGGGAACAGAAGAGTTCAATGCGCAGATCCAGAGTTGGTTTGCGAGAGGCGCTGATAATCCTCGGGCGTATCGATATTCGAACATACCTGAGGATCGTTTACAGGTTGATAAAAAATGTGGTCATGGTGAGCGTGTTCAACATCGCGAGCGGTTGAATTCGCAGGGGCGCGAAGGAACGCTTCGATCATCTCGCGGCCGACGGCGTAAGGATGTCCGTGCTTGCCTTCGAATTGCGGCACTACCGACCAGACAGGATCGGGAGCAGCCTCAAATGCGGCCCGCAAGGCTTCTACGGTCTTCGGCAGAACGGGCGGACTATCGACCAGGGCGATGAGCGCGGCATCACGGCCACGATTCAAGACCTCATGCATTCCGAGTTGCAGAGAACTGAACTGTCCGAGTTCGGGATGCGGATTGGTGATCAAAAAAGCGCCGGCAGAATACACGACGGGCATGATCGCGGCTTCATTATCGCCGGCAACAACGATGACGAGGTCGGTATGCGGGCGCAGCATGTCAATGGCTGCGCCTAGAAAAGTCTGTTGCCAACTGGTGGGATGAGTTATGTCGGCGGGCCAGGGAAGGAGAGCCTTATCGCGTCCCATGCGGGAACTTGCTCCGGCTGCGAGAATAACTCCGCAAAAGCCAGGGGCGCGGGTCACGAAGTGGCCGCCGTGTCTTCCGCTTCAACCGCTTCGCCACTCGCGTGGGAGCGGTAGGCTTTGCCTTGGACCTCGGGTTGTGCGTTGCGTCGGACGGCGACCATTTCGGCGACGATGGAAACCGCGATCTCTTCCGGGGTGATGGCGCCGATATCGAGACCAACGGGCGCGTGAACGTTGGCGAAAGTCTCCAGGGGAATGCCTTCTTTCTCGAGTTCCTTGTAGATCGTGATGACTTTGCGTTTCGAGCCGATCATGCCGATGTAGCGCGCGGGGGTGCTCACCGCCCAGCGAAGGACGCGCATGTCGTCGCGATGACCGCGAGTGACAATGACGATGTAAGCGGATTCGCTGATCTGAAGCTTCTCGCAGGCTTGGTCGAAATCTTCCGCGATGACGTCGCGAGCCGTGGGGAACCGCTCACGGTTGGCGTAGGCGTCGCGGTCGTCGACGACCGTGATGTCGAAGCCTGCGATCTGAGCGATTTGATACAGGCTGTAGGCGACGTGGCCGGCGCCGAAGATGTAAAGCAAAGCCGGTGGGAGGATGGGTTCCACGAAGATCTCCAGGGTTCCGCCGCAGACAAGGCCAGTGTCGTATTTCGGATTCTCATTGAGATTGAAAGTCAGGGTACGCGGCTTTTCCTGTTCCATCACTTCGCGCGCAGCTTGCCAGACCTCGGCTTCGACACAGCCGCCACCGATGGTACCGACGATGGAGCCATCATCGCGAACCAGCATTTTGGCGGTGCGGAAGGAGGGAATCGATCCGCGCACGTTCACGATGGTGGCCACGGCACCGCGCCTGCCCTGGCGGCGGAGGTCGACGATTTCCTCGTAGAGGTCCATAGACCCATTATTGGATGCCGGAGCCGCGAATGCAATGGACGTTCCTGCCAGCAGCGAGTGCCGCGTGATAATGTTTTTGGTTTGCAAGGAGCGATCCGATGAAAGCTGTGCGCATTCATGAATTTGGCGGGCCTGAAGTTCTGAAGTATGAAGATGTTCCGGAACCGGAACTTCGCAAAGACCAAGTGCTGGTGCAGGTGAAGGCCTGCGCGTTGAATCATCTCGACCTTTGGATTCGCAAGGGGATACCTGGCATCCAGTTGCCGTTGACCCTGGGGAGCGATGTAAGCGGCGTGATTGCACGGGTGGGTGAGTACGCGACCGATCTGAAGGAAGGGCAGAGGGTGCTGCTCGCTCCGATGAGCGCCTGTTATCACTGCGAATTCTGCCTGCGCGGAGAGCACAGCTTCTGCCGGAAGTTTACGGTCCGCGGACAATTTATCGATGGCGGCGATTGTGAATACGTGGCGGTGCCGCGCGTCGAAGTGATCCCGATTCCGGACTCCCTGACCTATGACGAAGCGGCGAGCGTGCCGCTTGTCTTTTTGACTGCATGGCACATGCTGGTGACTCGCGCCGGGATTCAGCACGGCCAGACGGTGTTGGTGCTCGGTGCGGGGTCGGGCGTGGGAAGCGCGGCGATCCAGATCTGCAAGATGCTGGGATGCACGGTGATCACCACGGCAGGGAGTGAGCGAAAGCTGGATCTCGCCCGCGATCTTGGCGCCGATTACACCATCGATCACTACCAACAGAAGATTTCGGAAGAAGTGAAGAAGATTGTGAAGGGCGGGGTGGACGTAGTTTTCGAGCACACCGGTCAGGCGACCTGGCCGGAGAGCCTGCGTTCCATGCGCGTCGGCGGGACGCTGGTGACATGTGGCGCCACGACAGGGTACGAGGGGAAACTCGATTTGCGGGTGCTCTTTACCCGGCAACTTACCTTCATGGGGTCGTTCATGGGGACGATGAGCGATCTCAACGAGGCTTTGAAACACGTGTTTGCGGGAACGCTGAAACCGGTGGTCGATAAGACGTTTCCATTGCGCGAAGCCGCCAAGGCACACGAATATCTGGAACACGGCGAGCAGTTTGGAAAAGTTGTGTTGAATCCGTAAGGGCTCGGCACGATACAATTTGCGGACCGATGTCCTCTGCTCCTCTGACCCAGCCACCTGCGCCGCAAGGCAGCATCTTTGCGCTGCCGGAATTTCGCACCATCTGGTTCGCGCAGTTCGTCAGCATCTTTGGCGACTTTGTGGCGCTGTTCGCGATCATCAGCCTGATTACATTTCGCTGGCACGGTAGTCCGGTGCAGGTGACGGCGATGACGATCGCCTACGTGCTGCCGCTCGCGATTATCGGGCCCCCGGCAGGTGTGCTGGTCGATCACTGGAACGTGAAACGGGTGATGATCGCCAGCGATCTGACCCGCGCCGTGCTGGCGCTCCTGCTGGTGTGGGTGGGCAGCGTGCGGCAGATTGCGGTGGTCATATTCGCTATGAGCGTTATGTCGAGCGCGTTCATGCCGGCGCAGTCGATTTCGATTCGGACGCTAATTCCGCGTGAGCGGCTCTTGCAGGCGAATGCAATGCTTTCGCAGGCGTTCTACCTGATCCGGATTGCATCGCCGGTGGTCGCGGGGGCGATTGTCGCCTGGCTTTCAGAGCGCGCCTGTTTTTATATCGACGCGGTCAGCTTTCTATTTTCGGCACTGATGATTTCGCGGCTCACGATTCATCGTCCGCCGCGCGAAGACGCCGATAAGACGCTGAAGGGGTTGAGCAGCGATTTCGTAGAAGGGAACCGGTTCATCTTCACCCATCCGGGGCTGTCGTTCGTGTTTCTCGCGATGGCCGTGGCGATGTTCGTGCTCAGCAGTTTCAGTCCACTGATCTCGATTTTTGTACGGGACCAACTTCATGCAGGTTCTTTCCTGTTCGGATTTGTGAGCGCGATGGTGGGTGTGGGATTGATCGTTGGCACGGCGCTCATCACGCGTATTTCGCGGGGCAAACCGAAGTCGGGCATAGTGTTAATTGGCCTGCTGTCGTTGGCTGTCGGAACGGCGGTGCTGGCCGGATCGCGGATTCCCGCGTTCGCGGCGGTGAGCACGTTCCTCCTGGGCTTCTCGATTGCCCTGGTGCTGATCCCGGCGCAAACGATGTCGCAGCAGGAGACGCCGCCGAACATGGTTGGCCGGGTGAGCAGCACGTTCATGNNGGTACTCGGGCTGCTGCTGAGCGGATCACTGGCGCAAAGACTCGGAATGCAACGACTGTTTGCTGCTTGCGCGGGAGCGCTGGTGCTGATCGCTTTCGGCGGATGGCTGTGGTTGAGGAGTCGAAGGCAGCCCGTGCCAGTCGCAGTCTGAAGCGGCTCCTGGGCGATTTTGCTTCCGCGGCTTCATTCCGCTCATCTAATTCGATATCGGTATAATGGGTGAGTATGTCTAACGTGACCGAACGTTTCGATAATCTTGTCGGCTCCGACCAGAGCAACGAGCAACTCCGCCGGGCTACTTTCGGCGAGCAGCCGAACGAGGGGATCATTATGACGACCCTCGACAACGCGGTGAACTGGATCCGTAAGAGTTCGATCTGGCCGATGACCTTCGGCCTGGCCTGCTGTGCGATCGAGATGATGTCGATGGGCGCCAGCCGGTTTGATATTGCGCGCTTTGGCGCGGAAGTATTTCGTCCGTCGCCACGGCAAAGCGACCTGATGATCATTGCCGGCCGGGTCTCGCAGAAAATGGCACCGGTCATCCGGCACCTTTATCTCCAGATGCCGGAACCGAAGTGGGTGATTTCGATGGGCGCGTGCGCGACCTCAGGCGGCGTGTTCAACAATTACGCCCTGGTGCAGGGCGTGAACCAGTGGATTCCGGTCGATATCTATGTTCCCGGCTGTCCGCCGCGGCCTGAGCAGTTGATCTACGCGATCACGCTGCTGCAGGAAAAGATTCAAGCCGAGCGTGGATCGTTTAAGCGGGCGTTGAACCTGGAAAAATAATTTCGTTCCACAAGCGTTCCAGGACCCGCCGCGAGGCGGGTTTTCTTTTATTCGCAGAGGCGCGAGAGCCTCCACAATTTTCTGTGACTTGCGTATCATCCGGTCTGCATGGAACCCATCGATTATCAGAGGGAATATAACCGCCTCTCCGAGCTTTACGCGAAAATGGGAGAGGGTGAGTTGGAAACTGTCGCAGCCGAGGCGTACAACTTAACGGACGTTGCGCGTGAAGCGCTGAGTTTTGCTATCTCCACCCGAGGTTTCAAAATCCCCCTCAATTTAGCGTCGCCTGCTGAGGAGGAGGTTGAGTCCCTCCCACCCACCGACGACGGATTTGTCCCCGATGATCAAGATCTATCCGTTAACTACGTCGCACAAGATAGGGGTGAGTTGCTGAAGGTGAAGGCTTTTTTCGACGCAGCACGCATCGAATGCTTCCTCGGCGAAGAGAAAGTTCATGATCCGAAGGAACTCACCGGAGGTTTTGAGGGGGGAGTGGAAATGCGTGTCTGGAAAGCTGAAGCGAAACGCGCCTACCAATTGCTCGCGGCAGTGATTCCGGATTTCGAAAAACGTGACCCTGTTCCTGATGTCGAAGTTCGTTGCCCTAAATGCCACTCGGACGGTGTGATCTTTGAAGAGCGAGCGGCAGCGCCTACAGACAGCACACCTGCTAAGAACGTCAAGTTCTGTTGGGTGTGTGACGACTGTGGGCATGAGTGGGAAGATGACGGCATCGTGCAAAGTTAAGGACGTCGATCGCCTCTCTATTACAATCCGAACCGAGGAACTCACGTGGCCTGGAGTGCACTTCTACTCACGCTGAAGCTCGCGGTGATTGTCAGCGCGGTGCTGGCGGTTGTCGGGTTGCCGATTGCAGCGTGGATTGCGTTTTCCAAGGCGCGCTGGAAATTTCTCGTTGAATCCATCGTGGCCTTGCCGCTGGTTTTGCCGCCGACCGTGCTCGGCTTCTACGTGCTGATCGCGATCGGGCCGCTGAGCCCGTTTGGGCGTTGGTACGCGAGCTTGACCGGACATACCATGGCGTTCACCTTTGAAGGCCTGGTGGTCGGCTCGGTGCTGTACAGCCTTCCGTTCGCCGTACAGCCGATGGCTGCCGGATTCGCCACTGTCGATCGATCTCTGCTGTCCGCTGCCGCGACATTGGGGGCATCTCCGTTGCGTGTGTTTCGTCGCGTGGTACTGCCGCTGTCGCGCAACGCGATCATCACCGGGGTAATGCTGGCTTTCGCGCACACGCTCGGGGAATTCGGAGTGGTGCTGATGATCGGCGGCAACATTCCCGGTCAGACCCAGACGGTCTCGATTGCAATCTACGACTCGGTGCAGGCGCTGGACTATCGGTCCGCGAATCAAACGGCCTTGGTATTGCTGGCGGTCTCCTTTGTCATGCTTTCGCTGGTCTATGGGCTGAATCGCAGTAAATGGGTAATCTGGCCTTGGCGATGATCCTGCGAGCGAAGGTACAAAAGAAATTCGAGAGCGGATTTGCGCTGGATGTAGAGACGGAGTTCGGCCCGGGATTTCATGTGCTGTTTGGGGCATCCGGGTCGGGAAAGACGACTCTGCTTGACTGCGTGGCGGGATTGACCAAGCCCGACAACGGAAGAATTGTTCTCGAGGAGCGCACACTGTTCGATACATTGACGAACGTCGATGAGCCCACCTATCGGCGTCGCGTCGGATACGTGCTGCAAGGGCAGGCGCTCTTCCCGCACCTCACGGTCCGCGACAATATTTGTTTCGGACTTGGCGACAAGGGCGACCAAGACGCAATCGTTGAAGCGATCACCCGAAGTATGGAGATCGAGGGGCTGGAAGATCGCCGTCCGGCGAAGCTATCGGCCGGACAACGGCAGCGGGTGGCGCTGGCACGATCGCTAGTTGCAAATCCGCACCTGCTGCTGATGGATGAGCCTCTGGCAGCGCTCGATGCGAATACCAAATCGACGATCATCGATGTATTGCTGAGGTGGAATGAGGAGCGCCAAGTTCCGATTCTTTATGTGACTCACGATCGCGAAGAGGCTTACAGCCTGGGCGAGCGCCTTATCGTGATGGAAGAGGGGAAGATCATCGCGACGGGAGATCCGCAGCAGGTGCTGACCTCGCCGGCGCGCAACAGTGTCGCGCAACTCGCAGGGTTCGAGAACCTGTTGCAGTGCGAAATCATGAGCGAAGATCCCGACCAGGGCACCATGAGTTGCCGCGTTGCCGATACGGAGGTGACGGTGGAGGCGCCGTTGACGCGCGTCGTCTCGCAAAAAGTGGTCCTGGGAATCCGGGCGGGAGACATCCTGGTTGCCGCGGAACGGCCGCTGGAAATCAGCGCGCGCAACATACTACTTGGAAAAATCGAATCGATCGAAAGGCGGGGCGTTTTAGTGCGCTTGCTGGTGAACGTGAAGGGAGCGATGTTCGAGACCCACGTTACCCCCGGTGCGCAGATTGCGTTGCGGCTGAGAGGGGGAAAAAACGTGTGGCTGGTGATCAAGACTTACGCATGCCACCTGCTCAGCGCATAGCCCTTACGGGCGTCTGTTCGAAACCGAGAAATACCGGTTCGGGATGAAGGTCGATGGCGAAGCGCGAGAAGACGGTTTCGCGAATCACGTTCATAAACGACACGATCTCCGAGGCACGTGCCGCGCCGCGATTCACAATCGCCAGAGTGTGTTTGCTGGAAATTCCGACATTGCCGTGCACGTATCCTTTATGAAAGCCGGCTTTTTCGACCAACCATGCTGCCGATAGCTTGCGCTGACCATCGTCGGCAGGATAGTTGGGGAGTTGCAGTCCGCGAGACTGCATTTCCGCGTCGAGTTCTACGAACCTCTGGGTGCCAACGATCGGATTCTTGAAAAATGATCCGGCACTGCGCACATCGGGATCACCTTCGACGAGGAGCATGCCTTTGCCTTGGCGGATCTGGCGAACCGCATCGCGTACGGCTTGCAACGATGGCGAAGGTTTATCAGCGAAGAAGCGCTTCAGGTCGGCGTATTCGATCTTCGGTGATGCGCCGCGCTCGAGCGCGTAGGCTACTTGCACAACGATAAACCGATCGCGATCGGAGGTGTTGAAGATGCTGGTGCGATAGGCGAAGCCACAGTCAGCGTTGCTGAAGATGCGGATCTCTCCGCTCACGCGATCGAAGGCGGTAACGACGACGATGGTGTCTGCAACTTCTTGTCCATACGCTCCGACATTTTGTACCGGAGTGCCGCCGACGGTTCCGGGGATACCGCTCAGGCATTCTAAACCTGCGCATTCAGCGGCAACCGTGGCTCCCACGAAGCTGTCCCAGCTCTCCCCGGCGCCGACCTCAAAAATGACACGGGAGCCTTCGGCACGCTGAGAGATGCCAGAGATTTTCAAGTGCAAAACAAGTCCAGGCCATCCTGCGTCAGCGACTACGAGGTTGCTACCTCCGCCGAGGACGAACAGAGGAAGACCGTGGGCACTTGAATACGCAAAGGCTTCGCGGACGTCATCAGGGGTGTCGGCTTCTACAAAGAACCGGGCGCGGCCGCCAACGCTAAGCGTGGTGAGGGGCGCGAGAGGAACCTGTTCACGAAGGGAGAGCACAAGCCATCGTAAACACCACCATTGCGTGCGTCCAGCGATGTCACTTTATTGTCACCATCGGCGCGCGACCGACATCAAATGTCTTAGTGCGATAATGCCAGCAGGGGTGAGGAGAAAAATGTATCCAGAGATCATGATTATTCCCATGCGCGAAGAATTGACGCGGATTGGGATTGAAGAAGCGAAGTCGGCCGAGGCCGTGGATGACGCGGTGCGCAATACCGAAGGAACACTGATGGTGGTGGTGAACTCGGTATGCGGATGCGCGGCAGGGAAGATGCGGCCGGGGATTCGTCGTGCGTTGCAGCACGGGACGAAGCCGGCACGTTCGATCACGGTATTTGCAGGGCAGGATCGTGAGGCCACCGAGCGTGCGCGTGGTTATTTCAGTGGGTATGCGCCGTCTTCGCCGTCCATCGGTTTTCTTCGCGATGGAAAGCTGGTGCATATGATCCAGCGGAGCGACATCGAGACGCGTACTGCCGATCAGATCGCGGCCACCTTACAGCAGGCTTTCGATCAATATTGTGGAGCTCCGGCGGAGTCGAGCAAGAGCTAAGCAGAGTTTGGGAACGAGGAACGGGCGCTTCGGCGTCCGTTTTTTATTGCGGAGAAGCTTGCCGTGCTTGGGCAAGGGCTTGCTTCACCCCGGCATTGGTAGGATCGAGCTGGTTTGCCTTCTCGAGAAAAGGCAATGCTTTTGCGTTTTCGCCGTTGTCGAGATAGAGAGCTCCGATGAAGGAGTTGGCATAAAAGCTCTGGGGATGGAGCTCCGTGGCACGCTGCACATGAGCAAGGGCTCCGGCTTTGTCTCCAGCTTCGTAGGCCATTTCAGCGCGATAGACCTCGAGATCAGGGGCGACTTTCGCGCGGCAGAACATTGCGAGACCGAGGATCGCGGCAAGTACTGCAGCGGTTGCCATATAACCTGGGGTTTCGGATTTCTCCCGCTCGGCGCGAAAGATCATGGCGGGGAGGGCGAAGCCCAGGATCGTGCCAGCGAGCAGGCCGCCAACGTGGGCGGAGTTATCGATGATGCCAATACTCGCGCCAAGAAAGAGGTTCACGAGAATCATGCCGCCGATACTGCCGATGTCCCGGCGCAAGACAGCGCGGTCGACGGGGAGTTTCTTGAAGTAAACCAAGGCGGCGAGAGCGCCGGCGACTCCGAAGATCGCTCCGCTGGCGCCGACGCTAACGCGCGCAGGGTTCCAAACGAGGGTCCCGGCGCTGCCGGCCAAGCCGCTCAGCAGGTAAATGATCAGAAAGTTTCGGCGTCCGTAGAAGAGTTCAGCGGTATAGCCGAGATTGCGCAGGGCCCACATGTTCACGGCGATGTGAATGATGCCGCCGTGCAGGAACGTGGAGGTCAGCATGCGCCACCACTCGCCGCTCAGCGTCAGGAGACCAAAGTCCGCGCCCCAATGCACGACTGTTGGAATGTCGAAGGTGACGAACTGCCGGGTGGTCAACACCATGGCGAGATAGACGGCGATATTGATCCCCATCAATATGCGGGTCGCGATGGGAGCGGGTAACTGCATCCGCGGCGCGGCCGGTTGCGTGGAACCGTCCGGAGGGAGAATCTGAGGCTGAGGCAGATTGGCGGCCCGCTGCTCGCATTGTGGGCAGATACGCTTCACATCGCCGAACCAATTGGAAAATTCGGCGCCGCATTGTTCGCACTTGGCCATGATTACCTGGAAGTGAACTCTTTGATCGCGATTGCGTTGGGTTGGGCGCCGACGGGGATCATGGTGACCAACGCACGGTCGCGGCTGATCTTGGAGTTCTGACGAGTTTTTACGGTACGCACGACAGCGACATCTCCGGAGCGAGTGTTCACGACGAGAAGGTGCGATTCATCGACGGTGAATGCGAGGGCATCGGGCTGGCTGCCGACCTGAATGGAGTCGATGGCCTTGCCGTCGTCGATGCTGTAGACAGAAACCGTATCCGCTCCGAAATCGCTTACGTAGAGCAGGGAATTATCGCTGGTGGTGACAGTGCGAACGGGACGATCGCCTATCGGAAAGGACCCCCCGACTTCGTTGGTCGATGTTTCGATGGAGGAGACATTGTTGCTGTTGAAATTGCTGACAAAGATTTCGCCGCCATCCGGTTTCAGCGTGAGTTGCACCGGCGACTCGCCTACGTCGAGAAGCGACAGCACAATCGCACGCTTCAGATCAATCACGGCCACTTCGTTGTCCGCAGGACAAGCGACAAATACCTTGCTGGAATCTTTCAAGATGGCGATGTCTTGCGGTTCCTTGCACACGGGCAACGTCGCTCGCACCGCATTGTTGGAGGCGGAAATTAGTGACACGGTGTTGCTGAGACGGTTGGAGACAACGACGGTGGCGTGGTCCGGGGATAGTGCTGCGATGCCCGGGGACGAGCCGACAGCAATGGTGGCGATGTCGGTGTGCTTTTCGAGATCGAGCACGGAAACATTGCCCGAGCCTGAGTTCGCGACGTAGGCGCGCTTGCCATCAGAGCTGACGGAGATGAAATAGGGAGTGTGATGGACGGGGATCGTCGCCGTGACTTCGTTTTTGGCAGCATCGATCACGGAAACGGAATCGGAGTCCGTATTAACGACATAGACTTCGTTATTGACGGGGTTCACGGCAATCCCAGTGGGTCCTTTGCCGACATCGATAGATTTCAAGGAACGAAAGTAGAGCGCGTCGATCACGCTGACGGTGTTGCTCTTGCCATTGGTGACGTAGGCGTACTGATGATAGTTGGCAGCGACAGCGGTGTCGCTGCGGCAGCCTGCAAGCACGATCAGAGTCGCGACAGCGCTTGCTGTGATAGCCATGCGCAGTGGCGAAGGGCATAAGTTCATCGAGTGCTTGCCGGATCGAGACGCGCAGCCACGGTGCCGGCAGGGGCAACACGGCGCTGAACTACGGGTGCGATCTGGCGTACCTGGCCGATCAGTTCATCGAACTGTTCGAGGTAGAGCGACTGCTTACCGTCAGAGAGAGCGCGATCGGGCTCGTTATGAACTTCCACAATCAGGCCATCCGCACCGACGGCGACGGAAGCGCGCGAGAGTGGCGTTACCTTGCTGCGAACGCCAGTGCCGTGGCTTGGGTCGACGAGGATGGGCAGGTGGCTGAGACGATGCACAGCGGGAACTACGCTTAGGTCCAGCGTGTTGCGGGTATGATCGGCAAAGGTGCGTACGCCGCGCTCGCAAAGGATCACGTTGTAATTGCCTTCGCTCATCACGTACTCGGCGGCCATGAGAAATTCTTCGAGTGTCGCTGACATGCCGCGCTTCAATAGGACCGGTTTCTTGGCACGACCGGCTTTCTTGAGCAGCGAGAAATTCTGCATGTTGCGCGCGCCGATCTGGATGACGTCGGCATAATGATCGACGAGATCGAGAGATTCGTTATCGACGGCTTCGGTGACGATCAGCAGGCAGAACTGATCGCGAATGTCGGCCATGATTTTGAGGCCTTCTTCGCCCAGGCCCTGGAAGGAGTAAGGAGAAGTGCGGGGCTTGTAGGCGCCGCCGCGGAAAAAGCGTACGCCCTGGTGCGCGAGGTGCTCGGCAATCGCAAACGCCTGTTTGCGGCTCTCGATAGCACAAGGTCCGGCGACGATGGCGAGTTCTTCACCGCCGATCGACGCACCGTTCTTGAAACGAACGATGGTCGGGTCTTCCTTCACGTCGCGGCTCACCAACTTGTAGGGCTTGCTGACGCGGATGACCTCGACAACACCTGGCAGTTCGTCCAGCGTGCCGGGCTCGATTTCGCCCTCGTTGCCGGTAATCCCAATGGCGGTGCGCTGTGCTCCAGGGATAGGGTGGGCACGAAAGCCCAATTCTTCAATTCGTTTGCAGACCGCGCGCACCTGTTCGTCGGTGGCGTGCGCGTTCATTACGACCAGCATTTCAACTCCTCAGAACACTGGTTCCCGGGTCACGTGCATGGTTGCGCCCGGGCGAACCAAACAACTAGTTTACCGTGGCCAGCCAGCACCGGGAAAGCGAAGATTCAGGAGGGGGGGCGTGCGGGCCCAGGATGGGGAGAAAATTCACCGGGTGGCGTGCAATTTCGTTTGCTGGACGCTGCGGATTTTGATACTGTTCGCGCGACACAAAAGCGCTACCGTTGCGGTAGTTGCCCGAACAGCGGGGATTCGAAGTAACAGGAAATTTCACGGCAAATCCTTGGAGGATTTCGATGGCGTTTTGTCCAGGTTGTGGAACTCAGGTCGCGGACGGCACTACGTTCTGTCCATCTTGCGGAAAACCGATGAGTGCGAGTGGAGGCAGCGGTGCCGCAGCGGCGCCTGCCCCGGCCGTGGCAGCGGCACCCGCTTCAGGGCTCGCAGACAATGTGGCTGGGCTACTTTGTTACTCGCCGGTAGGTCTCATCGCCGACATCATTTTCCTGGTGACGGACCCCTACAAGAGTAACAAGTTTATCCGCTTCCATGCGTTTCAATCGCTTTTCCTGTGCGCTGCAATGTTTGCGCTCGGCATCGCATTCATGATCGCTAACATGGTGCTGGGAGCGATCTTTTTTCCGTTGGTTGCGATGGCAGCCATCCTCGAACTCATCATCTGGCTTGGCAGCTTGGTGTTGTTCGTCATGATGATGATTAAGGCTTACGGCATGCAAACGCCGCACCTTCCCATCGTCGGCGCGCTGGCCGACAAGCAGGTCTAGTCGGGATGGCGTTTTGCTTTTTATGAGATATTCGCGGGCGCGAGCGAATGGAACCATGGCAGGTTGCGCATAACGCCAAAGAGAATCACCAGGGCGAGAAGTGCCCACAGTGTCCAAGGGCGCAGGCGTGTACTCAGGCTTGGCCAGCGGCAGGTCAGGACGGCACCGAGCTCGAAAACCACGAACGGTAACAACACCATCGCCAATGCATTTTCGCGGAATGCCGTGGCTGGATGACCGTGAAAAAGATAGTACAAAGCACGGGTGCTTCCGCAGCCGGGGCAAAAGAAGCCGGTGAAGGCATGCAACGGGCAGGGAGGCAGCCATCGGGAGTGGCCGGGCACCCCGAATGCGACGGCGGTGGACATCACAGTGAGGATCGTCCCCGCTGCGATGTCCAGCCACCGCGCGTCGCTCGCGATGATTTTAGTGATGCGCATACTTTGCAATGTTGGCGATCATCCCGAGCCCGCCAATGAGCCCTATGCCGACCGCCCAGAAGAGGCCCGCGCCCAAGCTGATCCAAGCCCAAAGCTTGGCGGACCGCGAGCTTGCCATGGCGCCTGCGACGTCTCCGACGGCGAGCTTGGAGTTCACCTGCGCCGCGTAGATGATGGAGACGATGCCCAAGGGCAGGCAGCAGAAGATGGTGACGAGGATCGCCTGCACCAGATAGTTGGGGATCGGAGGTCCGCCGATGAACGGTTGACCGACGGGGGGCGGTTGCGTGTAAGCCTGGGCGATCGGCGCCTGTGGGGTTTGCGGTGGCGGCGGCGAAGCCGGCGTGCCGAATACAGGTGGGCGAAGCGCGTTGCCACACTGAACGCAAGTTAAAGCCGTATCGTCATTGCGAGTGCCGCATTTTGTGCAGTACACAATCCCTCCAAAAAGTTTTCATTGCGATGGTGTGCCATGGTCAAAGCAGTCCTGTGCGTTGCCTTCGACCATTCGGATAACGCCGGTTTGATCGCTGCAAAAGCTGCGTGTTCCTGTTGTGCCTAGCTGGATCGGCTCAGCCGACAGACGGTAGGTACCGAACTTGTAGTCGGTAAAGGTGCAGCCGCCGAGTTGAAAGTGATAGCCGGATTTGACGGACGACATCAAACGGTTGTCAATGAGTCCAGCGTTCTGGGAGTTTGCATTCGCAGGGTCGCCTCCGAGTTGGGAAAGGGAGCAGGCGAATCCGACTTGCGGATAGCTCTGACTGTCAGTGTATTCGGCAGTGTTGAGGGTACGGATGCTGCCCAGCGCCGACGCCTCGTTGGCGGCGATTCTCGCGCGCATGAGATTCGGTATTGCGATCGCGGCGATGAGCAGGATGAATGGGATGCCTGCCAAGCCGATGTAGCCGAGAACCAGCCCAGCCACGGCGCGTCCCCCGCCGATCAGGCGCCCTCCGCTGCGCTTGATTTCAGCGAGAGCGATGTGACCGAAGACGACTGCCCCAATCGCTGCCGGGGGAAAAAAGAAGAAGATGCCGCAGATCAGGCTGGCGGTGGCTTTTCCACTTGGTTCGCCGGAGGCGACGTACATCGGAGGAGCGACGGGAGTGCAGATTGGGGCGGCTTGAACCATGGCACGACCACAGCCCGCGCAAAAGGTGTCACCGGTCTGGAGAAGCGCTCCGCAAGAATTACAGTGCATGGTTGCGTGGAAACTTGCTGCGACTCTAATTGTTCACAAAACGCTGGTCAATAAAGTTCACGCGGTTTGTGCAACAGGGAATTTGAATAGGAAACGTATTGATCCTAAGAAAGAACAGCGTAGACTGTCGGCATGGGAAACAAGAACGCACCAAAGCGTGAAAAGAAAAAGCCGCCGAAGCCAAAGTCAAAACCTCCCGTGGGGCGGAGCTTATAGCGCGAACCCATGGCACAACGGTATCAACCAGAGTCATCTTTCTAGTCGCCCGCACGCAATGCCCGCCGGAAGGCGGGTTTTTCGCAGGTGGAAGCGAGCTAGGCCCTCTTGTCCTTGACACGGGTATGCCAGAGATGTCATTCCTATTAGCTTTTCACCTCTCGGCGAACGTATTCTGAGGGAACGCACTTTTCGGCAAATTGCCATAGTCGGCTTACAAAGGACCAGCGTGAGAATTCGGGTTTTCTACCATGATCGGTGTTTCGATGGGGCATCTTCGGCGTCGTTGTTCAGCCGTTTTTACCGGGAACGGATCCGGGAGAACGTGGAGTTTCAATTTACCGGCCTGGTGCACCGCGCGGGCGCGCTGTTCGACGAGAACCAATTCGACGGTGATGAGAACGCGATCGTGGATTTCAAGTATTCCGCTTCGCCCAAAATCACCTGGTGGTTTGACCATCATCAGAGCGCGTTCCTAACTCCTGCCGATGCCGAGCATTTCGAGACCGAGACGAGCAGCAAGAAGTTTTACGATCCGGATTTCAAATCATGCACCAAGTTTCTCGCAACCATCGCGGAGACGCGCTTCGGATTCGATGTGTCGGCGGTGGCGGAACTGGTGGAGTGGGCGGACACTATTGACGGGGCGCTCTACCAAGACGCACAAACCGCGGTGGAGATGAAGCAGCCGGCCATGAAACTGACCATGGTGATCGAGTCGGCGCAGGATGAAGGCTATGTGCCGACGATCATTCCGCACCTGGCTTATGAACCGCTAGAGCAGGTGATCGAATTGCCCTTCGTGGCGGAACGGATTCCGAAACTGATGGAGCGTCATTGGAAGTCGATCGAAATTCTTCGCAGCCGTGCGCAGAGCGAAGATGGCACGGTGTTCTTCGACGTTACCGACCAGGAACTCGAGGGATATAACAAGTTCATTCCGTACTATCTGCATCCCGAATGCACGTATAGTGTGGGCCTGAGCAAGAGCAGTTTCAGGACAAAAGTCTCGGTGGGATCGAATCCGTGGACGACCACGCCGGAAAACAAGATGGTGAACCTGGCGAAAATCTGCGAGCGTTATGGCGGTGGCGGGCACGCGCGGGTGGGCGCGATTTCGTTTCCTCCGGGCGATCACACGCGCGCGTTGGAGGCGTCGAAAGTGATTGTTGCGGAGCTGCGTGCGGCACAGAGAGCGGCTACCATCTAAAACGTCAATTTCGTTAAAACTGTGGAAATCGATTCAGGTTGCCCCGAAACGCGAGAAGCGGTCGGGGCTTTTGCCTGTCTGACACCAAAATTCGACAGAAAGTTACATTCCAAGCTGCTGCTTGGTACTAAGGTAGCCAGGTACTCTGCTTCCGCAGCGGAGTTGCTGCCGCCAAAACTAGGGCTTTTTTTAACCTTCCATTCACACTCGGGTTGCCTGCAAAACCCTGTATTCCTGCAAAGTCTTGAAGGGTCGGAGTGGCTGCTGAACAGCAGCTCGGGAACCTGAGCTGGCCAGAGTACTAATGCGGGCCTTAGTACCCGACTAACACCGCTTTTTCAAAAAGATACATCGCTAAGGTTTTTGTGTTGAGGCAGAGTAGATGGGTGCGTAGAGTCCGAATTGCGTTGCAGTACTCCTAACGCGAAACGACGCGAAAACGGCCCCCCGCGTTGGGAGTGAGCGACCGGAAAAAATACTTCCCCTGGAGTTGATTTACAAATGTTGAAAGCAAACCTAATCCGCGCCGCTCTCTTCACCAGCCTTCTTTTCTTACTTTCCAGCGTGGGCTTCGCCCAAACCACCAAGACTTATATTGAGAAGATGCCAGGATGGCAGTCCTGCTCCGTGTGCGCTGGAGCAGGTGGCAAAGGTAAAACGGTTTCCCACAGCATGGTCCAGAACGTTAGCAGTCCGACGCTGGGTTCGAAGTCGGCGGAGTACAAGATCAGCGGTTCGGCACCGTACGGTGCGGCGTTGTGGTGGAAGCAGTTGGGTGCCGATTCCAGCGCACACAATTTTCAGTATGACGTCTATTACTACCTGAAAAACCCGACCGCGTCACAGGCGCTGGAGTTCGACGTGAACCAGTCTTTGAGCGGTCACCGGTTCGTCTTCGGCACCCAATGCAATATCGCCGCCCACACTTACGACGTCTGGTCGGTGTCGACGCGCTGGATTCATACGGGCATCGCATGTTCGGTTCCGAAGGCGTACGTCTGGAATCACATCACGCTGGAATTCCAGCGCACCTCGAGCAACAAAGTGATGTTCGTCTCGGTCAGCATCAATGGGTCGAAGCACTACATCAATCGCACCTTCTCTCCCGAGAGCAGCGGCGCGAAGGAATTGAACGTGGCCTTCCAGATGGACGGCCGGCACACTCTCACCGCGTACCAGACGTGGCTCGAAAAGGTTTCGCTGAAGTACTGGTAGAGTTCGTCTAAAATAATTTGCAAGGTTCGATCGAAGGGCGGTGGCCGTGATGGCCGTCGCCCTTTGATGGTTATGGAGTGAGTTCTTGAAGAAACAGTTTTTTGGGATAGCTCTGCTGGTGGGGATGGAAGGATTCACCCTGGTCGCGGGCGGGCAGCAGTCTTCGGCAGAGAGGCCAAGCGCGAATGCGAAAGCGGCGCGGCCGGATCAGAAAGTTTCCGCACAGACGGTGAAAAAGAAGTTTGTACTGGACGTAGTGCAGACCGCTGTGGCTCTGCCGCAGCCCGATCCGCAGGATCGACTGCGCGTATTGAACTCAGCTGCGAATGTGATCGGGCCGATCGATCACAAGATGGCGCTGCGATTCGGTAAGGAGGGCACCCGAATTGAAGCGGAGTTGATCACCTCGGGACAGACTCCGGCGGTTTCGATGCTGTCGACCGGAAATGTTGATTGCGCTTCGGCGGCACAGTTCGCTGAGAGCATTCCGCCGGCTGCTGTGCTACAGGCGGAACAGTCGCTGATCGGAGCGATTACGAGTTGCCCAAACGAGGCGTTGGCGCCTGCACAACGCAAGCTGGAAACTGCATTGGCCCAGGGCGTGGTGGCACCGCGCGGCTTGTTGGCGCTGATGGAGCGGGTCGGTGTGAAAACACGATGGTCGCAGACCACCTTCGAAAAAATGTTTTCGGCTCTGCCCTCTGAGGCAGCGGCGAACAAGGCTGAGGCTCCGAACTACTCCGCGATGTACGAACGGATGGCGCCGGAACTCGATAAGGACGTTGTCAAGAGTACCGGCGTGAAGCTCTTGGTCTGGCTGGGAAAATTGCCGGACAGCGGCGAACGGAATATCGCTGTCAACATGACGACGGATTCGATGAAGCAAGCGCTTGGCGAGAAAGCCTATGACGAGGCACTGTCCTCGGATGTAATGGCACAACAAGCAGCCGCACTAGC
>PLWX01000015.1 GCA_003151155.1 Acidobacteriaceae bacterium | reverse complement strand
GGATCGCGTCACACTTGCGAGAGCGCGCGACGTCCATGCAGCGGTTGAGCTCGGGGCGGGAATCGCGAGAGCCCGAAACGCCGATGTCTACAAACTCGCCCACGATCTGCCAGCCACGGCGGGCGGCATACTCGCGCAATTCGGCAAGCTGCATTTCGGGATGCTGCCCGTTCAAAGTGCTAACACGGGCATAGATTGCGATTCGTTTGATTTCGCGAGGTTCTTGAGCGGATAGAATGGTCTTAGCCATGCGGCCTCCTATACAGGTTCGTATCGGTTAGGGCCTTGTGAGTGTGCAACCACTCGCAAGGCCCGTTCTGTTCCGACTCTCTTTGTACGCCCGTTTCGAATAGGTGTCAAGCAAATTACGCAACATCCATGCATTTTTTATGCTTGGCAAAACAAAACTAGGTTTATGATGCGTATATGGGTAAGAAACGCGAGGTTAAGACACTCTCCGATGTGCGGAGCATTGTAGGCCGCAAGGGTGCGGAGTCTGCTCACTCACAGAGGACACCGGCACAGCGCAAGGCTCTGGCGAAGAAAGCGGCGGCGGCACGATGGAAAACCGCATAGATCGCGCCACATTCGCAGCGAACTCCATGGAGCGATGTGGGCGGAGTGGGCATCCGCGGGTACTTGTCCTATTTAGATTGGGCACCGGTAGCGCTACTGGTGCCGAAGTAGAAGCCAAGCGCAGATCCAATGAGCCCGGTGATGGCGGGCAAAATGACCTGCAGCATTTCCTTCGTTTGCTCCCAGTGCGCTGGCCAGGAAGCTGTCTCGATTGAAGCCCATAGTACAACCCATCCGAATATCACGAGCAGGCCAATCGTTACCGTTGCACGAACCCAGTCGCGCTGTTTCTCAGGTTCATAGGCCTCCACTCCCTCGATGTTTTCAGGTGTTACTGGGGGAACAGTACCTTGAATACTGCCGGTTGACCCGTCTGAATTTAGACTTGTCGTTGACGCGTTTTTGATGTCGTCCGGATTGGGCGCTGCCGGAACATCACTCATTGATTACCTCTTTCACAATTAGGCCCGGAATAGGAGCAGGCACCACAATTCCGTTTTGTCTCAAGAGGTGGTCTGTACGAACGCATCCTCCAGATGGTAGTGAGGTTTCAACTACATCACCATCTAACAGCTGCGTTATTTTGAGTCCGGGGATCTGCGGTGGTCTCACATCTCGGAAAGGGTGCGGCATCGTAATGTCCCAGCTTCGGGGCAATAACTATACAACAGCACTCCATCGTTGACGAGACTATCTGCTAGCGAATGCAACTGAGGCAGGCTTTGCCTGTTGTTGAACATTGTCTAGAGATGGCATAGCGAGGCGAGTAACGTCTCGGCCCTCTTCGTTAGCAGAAAGAATGTATCTGCCCTTTGCGGTTTCATCAACTGCCCACTTGAAAAGGGTGATCGCATCACGAGCGATGTCAGTTCCCTTAACGGTTGAACCCAGTTTTTCCTGAATTTGCTGAACCACAGCATCAGGAATCTGTAAGCGTAATTCCATATCGAATCTCCTTTATGCCGCAGTATCGATGTTTCGTTGCGCAATGCGCTCCAGAGAGGGTAAGTGAACGCGCGCAGCATTTTGACCAAGGTCATCTGTCGACTGAATCACTCGCCCTTCTTTGCTCTCCATCACAGCCCAATTGAAAAGCTTCATTGCATCATTGAGCAGATCCGGTGCCTCCATACCGTTGCTATCAGTCTGCCACTCTCTAATGACCTGCTCCGGCACCTTTAATCGAAACTCCATAATACGCTCCTTCGCCATATGTAGTCCACTTTTGTACCTTAAGAACTCCAAATATTATACAAAGTTACACCGATATTCTACCGTTAAATGCAATCGCGTGTAAATAATTGTAAATTTGTGATATTCATGAGTGAAGTCTCAACTCTTGCTAGAGCAATGGGCTTAAAGTTCTATTTCCCGTAAGATCCTTGTTTACAAATACTTGCGGGAGCGCCAAGAATCCAAAATAATATTTGCATGGGATGGACCAGTGTTCCACATAACACTGAGAATGTGTCGAATGCCTGCCTCTCAGAGGCATTTAGATACTCAGGTGATGATCTTTTGGTTCGAGCATCGGGTGGGAGGCACGAAGGTTGATTCTTAATCGCTCCGGTGGCCCTACAGAAGGAGTATCTCCTGCGAAAGGGCAAGTCTCCACGTTGCTACTAGCGCTGGCCGAATGATGCCTTAGTGGTCGTCTCAGAAAAGGGGGCGAAATTCAGCTCCTCAGCCTATGACGCCTTCGCAGCCTTGGCTGACCGCACCCGGAGTGAGTCCGGCGCGGCCGCATCGTCGGAGAAATTTCTGGCTAAATGAGTTGGCGATATTTTGCGCATCTTGAAGCCATTCATTTCACGGCACTTTGGCGCGCGAGCGTTTTCGAGAAGTCAATCTACAATAGATAGAGGATAGTTTCCGGATTGATCGCCGGCAATGAGACGGCGGGGTGCCTTCCTGCCCCCGCCTTCCAAAATCCCCAAGCAGGAAGGTCACTCAGGAAGGTGACCCATTCTCCACCTTTTTCTCGCGCATAGCGCCACGGACACAGGGAAACTGGCTTCGACCCGCAAGGCCCTCGAGTCTCGAATCGCAACTAGCCGCGGACGTGTCGGGGAATCTCTGCGGGCACTAGAACGCGATCATTGCTCTAAAGAGGTAATCCTCGGGTGCCTCTGCGCCTACGCTTGCGTACGGGAAGAAGTTCTGCGCAACCGAAATATCCTCAAGGCACGGGAGGATAAGAAGCGGACAGCTGCGACTGGGAAGCTGAAGGGCGATAAGAAGAGGTCTCTGCCGGACATCGACAGAGCTGGGCGAATAAACCGCGATGGCAAAAATCTGTCCATGAGAGCTCTGAAACTGGCGCAAGAGGTGCGTGGCTTAGCCGATTCGCTGCGCGCGGCCGAAAAATCGGGTGATCCGCTATTGGGCTTGTGCGCTGGCAGCGTTAGCCAAATGATGTTCGGAGACCACGTTTGGAATAAGGTAAAAGTGGCGGAGACAGTCTTTAAAGGCTATGCGAAATTAATGCACTCAGGCAGCACCATGAAGAAGGCTACGGCCGACCATTCTCTGCTGATATTCCTCATGGAGTATGTTCGCGCAGTCAGCGGGAGCTCTCACATCAAAGACATCTGCGAACTGCTGAATGCCACTTGGCAAGCCGCAGGCCTCAAGCCCGACATTTGGACCGACGACATGATTGATTCAAAAATGCGAGCGTTCAAGCACTGTCCGATATCGCGTGTTTCGATGCAAATACTCGTTGAGGTGGCCGTTTTAGCCGCCCGTAGCAAGCCCATCGACTACTTATTTGGCGCCTAAGACTAATCCGTCGCAAGATCCCCTCAAAAAACTACCGTTTCGTGACGTCTTCGGTGCCCCTCTGCAGCTTTAAGATCGTTTAAGTGCAACACTTGTTGTTTCAACTCTTGATTCAAGTCGGCATCTCTCGCCTGGGTTCGCTCAGATAAGCCGAGGGAAAGCCTCGTAAGAGTGTGTGTGCGTTTGGCAACTAATCTTGGC
>PLWX01000045.1:10408-12484 GCA_003151155.1 Acidobacteriaceae bacterium | reverse complement strand
CATGCAGCCTCGACTTCGGATGGAAGTCCCGCAACAGGAGTGTCTTCTTCTGTTCGGCGTCCGAAGCTGATTTGTAGCCAATGTCTTGCGAGTTTAGAAATGTTGCCAGAGACAGAAAAAGGAAAATGAAGGAAATCCGTTTCATAAAGGCCTCGTCGATTTTGGCGTCCGCCTAACGCACGCAGTTCTACAGGAAAGATTCCGCATTCGCAAATTTTCGATGGAGCAATGGGTTGCTAGCGGTCGAGAAAATGCTCTTCGCTGAGCGCCCGCAACTGAGTTGTTGCCTGCTCAGGAGTGATGTCGCGCTGCGGCGAAGCAAGCATTTCATAGCCAACCATAAATTTACGGATGGAAGCGGAGCGCAAGAGCGGTGGATAAAAGTGGGCGTGCAGATGCCACTCAGGATGCGGCTCTCCGTCGGTCGGCGCCTGATGGAAGCCCATCGAGTACGGAAATGACGTCTCGAAGAGATTGTCGTAACGCGTGGTGAGCCGCTTCAAGATGTCCGCAAGATCGTCACGCTCGGCTTCTTGCAGGGCCGCTAAATCGCGGACATGGCGCTTCGACAGCAACAATACTTCGTACGGCCACACTGCCCAGAAAGGCACGAGGGCGATGAAAGTTGCGTTCTCGCAGACGATGCGTTCTGCAGCTTTGTTTTCGATTTCCAGGTAATCGCAAAGCAGGCATGAATGCGCTTCATACAGGTGGTACATCTGCGAAAGCTGTTCGATGTGCGGTTCGTTGGGGACGGTTTCGTTGGCCCAAATCTGGCCGTGGGGGTGGGGGTTGCTGGCTCCCATTAACTCGCCACGGTTTTCGAAGATCTGCACGTAGCGAATGTCAGCAAGTGCGCCTAGTTCGGAGTACTGTTCTGTCCAGATATTCACGACATTGCGAATCGAGGGCAAGTCCATTCGCGAAAGCGTGAGGTCGTGGCGCGGAGAGAAACAGACCACCTTGCAGATGCCGTGCTCGGTCTCGGCTACGAGGAGGTTCGAATCACGATGGTGAATCGCTGGGCCGCCGGGCTGCAAAGCGGCAAAGTCATTCACGAAAATAAACGTGGATCGGTACGACGGATTGCGAACTCCTCCGGCGCGTGTATTACCGGGACAGAGATAACAGCTTGGGTCAAAAGTTTGCGAGGCAGGGCGAGATGCTTTCTCGACCTGACCTTGCCATGGGCGTTCCGTGCGCTGCGGCGAGACCAACACCCATTTTTCAGTGAGCGGATTGAGTCTCCGGTGTGGTCGGTGTTGCAGTTCGTCGGGGATCATCGTTCTTCCCGATATCCTTCCGGATGCGCGCTGCACCAGCGCCACGCGCTCTGAATGATTTCTGCGAGATCCGCATACTTCGGCTGCCAGCCCAATTCTTTTTGGATTTTCTGAGAACTCGCTACCAGCGTGGCAGGATCACCAGGGCGTCGCGGCGATTCTTTTACGGAGATTTTCTTCCCGGTCACTTTCTCGGAGGCGGCAATGACTTCGCGCACGCTAAAGCCCCGGCCGCTGCCCAGATTGTAGAGCAATCGCTCAGGCTGTTCATCTTCGCCGAGCCGCTCGAAGGCAAGAAGATGCGCAGCTGCCAGATCCGACACGTGAATGTAATCGCGCACACAAGTGCCGTCGGGAGTTGGGTAATCGGTTCCATAGATCGCGATGGAGTCACGCTTTCCTGCCGCAACTTGCAAAACAATCGGAATCAAGTGCGATTCCGGATGATGGTCTTCTCCGAGAGTGTCCGTCGCGCCGGAGGCGTTGAAATAACGCAAACTTGCATAGCGAAGACCATGAATACGATGAAACCACTCGAGCATGCGCTCGACCAGAAGCTTGGACTCGCCGTAAGCGTTGGTCGGCTGGAGGGGATCGAACTCCTCGATCGGAGTGCGCTCCGGATTTCCGAACAAAGCAGCCGTGGAGGAAAAAACGAATCTCGGGACATGATGTTCGAGGACGAGTTCCAGAAGCGTGAGCGTATTCGCCGTGTTGTTGCGAAAAAACTTTTCAGGAACCAGCATTGACTCGCCGGCCTCGATCGAAGCTGCGAAGTGCATGACGCCGTCGA
>PLWX01000045.1:0-10381 GCA_003151155.1 Acidobacteriaceae bacterium | reverse complement strand
CTGAACAGACAAACACATCGGGCTCACGTCCGGTTGCGCTCTCGTACGACGCAGCGATGTTGTGCTGAAAGGCTTCGACGGCTTCCGATCGGACGAGGTTCACCGTGCATCCGCCGAAGCCTCCGCCCGTCATGCGGGCTCCGATCACTCCTTGGCTACCTTTCGCTAACTCGACCAAGATATCTAGTTCCCTACAGCTGACTTCATAATCGTCGCGCAAGCTCTCGTGGGATTCGAACATCAATTCGCCACATTGGGCCACATCATTCTGCGCGAGCGCGGCAGAGGCTTTGACGACGCGCTGGTTTTCGGTAATGACGTGGCGAGCGCGCCGATAGACGACCTCGGAAAGCCGATCACGATGCGCGTCGAGCATCTCCACGGTGACGTCTCGAAGGGCACGAATTTCCGGGTCGAAGGCCCTGAGCGCCTGCACCGCAGTCGCACATTCGGCTCGCCGTGCGTTGTACTCTCCGCTGGCGAGCGCGTGTTTGACCTTCGAGTTGCAGATCACCAAGCGAATTTGATCGGGGATGGGCACCAGCGAGAACTCGAGAGTGCGGCAGTCGAGCATGATCGCGTTGTGTTCCCTTCCGAAACCACAGATGAATTGGTCCATGATGCCGCACATGGCGCCGGCATACTTGTTTTCGGCCCGCTGCGCAAGTTTCACCAGATCGAGGCGCGGCAACTCAATTTGCGCAACTCCCAGGAGCGCCAATCCGACAGAAAGTTCAAGGGCGGCGGAGGAACTGAGGCCGGCGCCGAGGGGCACCCGGCCATCGATGAGCAGATTCGCGCCGCGCAGCCGGTGTCCCACGGATTGCAGGACGGCGGCCATGCCGCGGACATAGTCACTCCAATGATTTCGTGGAGCGCCCGCGGTTCGATCGAGGGGTATTTCGACCGACTCGGCAAACTGTTCGGAGTGGACTTGCAGAACCGCGTCGCTTCTCGGCGAGGCTGCAACCCAAGTGTAGAAATCAATGGCGGCCGGCATGACGAAGCCGTCGTTGTAATCGGTGTGTTCGCCGATGAGATTGACCCGGCCGGGAGCACGANNTCGGTCATTTCATGCGCTCCGTGAGCGACTATACCAAACGGAGGCCGAAGCTTCGGCAGGGCGGGCGAGGGAGGTTATCACAAGGAAGTGTCAGGCGGGTACCCCCCTCCCCTCCCTGTCGATCTACTGGAATCAATGGTTTAGCAGGATCGTCGAGGCAAAGGTAATTATCCCTTGACGGTAGGTAAAAACAATGCGATTGTTGTGGATGAGAGGATGGCCACCCCCCGCTACTGGATGGGTATGCCGCCTGACTACAATATGCGTGTACCTAAATCTGTCCGCAATTGCACGATGTTCATCGGCGTCCGCATCCTTCCGGACGAGATTGTTTATGGCGGAACCGCCTTCCTCGTTAGCATCCCACTAGGGAACGCCCCCGAGAAGGTCTGGACGTACCTCGTGACCGCAAAACACTGCATCGAGGATATCGCCAAGAAGCACAACGGGCGGTACGTCATACGCGCGAACCGGGAAGACGGATCGGCTGCGGTTTTTGAAGCCGCCCCCGATTTTCGCTGGTGGGAGCATCCCGACGATCAGGTAGATGCCGTGGTGGCCGAATTTAACCCTTCGAGTGAGATATGGAAGCAGCTCGATTATTCCGCTGTTCCGCTGTCAGACTTCCTCTCAGCCGAAATTTGCGGGAACCACCACATCGGAGAGGGCGATGAAGTATTAATAACGGGGCTGTTTAAGCAAGCCGCTGGACGAGAGCGCAACCTCCCCATTGTCCGCAGTGGTGTAGTTGCGATGATGCAGGATGAGAAGATTTCTCACGAGCGATATGGCCCCATCGACGCCCACCTAATCGAAGTCCGCTCAATTGGCGGATTGAGCGGGTCGCCAGTTTTTGTTACAGAGACGATCTTCGTACCACTCAAGGTTAAGTCGGGCCGCGAGGTACGGTGTACTATCCCCGGAAGAACGTTCTTCATGGGTTCAATGATCGGCCATTGGGATTTGCCAATTGGTTACGACGAAAACCTAAAGAAGCAGTACGTGAACATGGGAATTTCAATGGTGACTCCCGCCACCAAGATTGCGGAAATTCTCATGCGCCAGGAGTTGGTTGCAATGCGAAAAGAAGCAGAGGAAGAATACCTAAAGAGCGGCGGCCCTACACTTGACAGTGGCTTTGAAAAGCCGCAGACGCCGCAAGAGCAATTCACGAAACAGGATTTCGAGTCCGCACTCAAGAAGGCGAGTCGGAAAATTGAGTAATAGGCCGTATAAAACTGGCGACCCTCACCCAAATCCAGCGTTCAACCTAACGCGATTCGTTGAGTACGACGATTGCGGACGCCCTACGTGGACTAGTGTCTATGCGGATAGCGAGGCTCCGTTCCGTCTGGCGCGTCTGAGTGCGCAACGTCGGATGGCGAATATGGACGAGAGTCCCCGCAGTGCGGACAGTGCAGTGGTGTCTCCCCCGGATCAACATCCGACCCATACCGAAACGGGTGTGTGTTCGGGTAAGAACCGAGCTGAATAAACTTCTTGCACGCCCCGCAGAAAACCCCGAAGTATCTCGTATCCATGGTGGCGCGAATTATACGCTCCGCATCATTCAGAAGGGATCATTAACCGCCTGTAACTGGCGCGTAGGTGCATCGCTCTTGGAGATTTGATACAGGAAGCTAACAAACATCGGTTGCATGTCGTCACGGTGATTGTAGCGGAAGGAATACTCGTTCAAGTAGGTCTGTAGGTAGTTGCGTCCTACGTTGTGGTAGACGCCACCGATCCGCGTTTAATGAGCGACCAAAAGCCTTCGATCGTGTTCGTGTGCGTGTCGCCAACAACGTAAACCTTTTCGCTGTGGCGAATGCGGTTGTGCTGGTACTCGTTGCGATGGCGTCCAAGATCGTCATAGATGCAGTAGTCATCGGTGAAGACCATGCTCGACGGAAGAACGCGCTCTTTAATGACGCCCATGATCGTTTCCTTTTTGACGTTCGGCGTGACGTAGGCGACGACGCGGCCTTTGCGCTCGACGATACCGAATACCGGAGTCTTAATTTTGTCGGTGGCGTCCGTGCGGCCCTTGCTACCGTTACGACGTTTGCCGCCGATATAGGTTTCATCCATCTCGACTGGCTTGCCACCTTTACCGCCGAACGGATCGCCATCTTCTACCAGCATGGAGCGAATCTGTTTGAACATTCTCCATGCGGTTTTGTAGGTGACGCCTGTTTCGCGCTGAATCTGTTTCGCGGAAACTCCGCAGCGCGTGGAAGCCATGAGGTAGATGGCGTAGAACCAGATCGTGAGCGGCGTCGGCGATTTGTGAAAGATCGTCCCGGCTGTCGGGTGAACGTGATGACCGCAGTGATCGCAGGAGTATGACGGACGGCTCGCTACGCGGTGATGCTTCGTAACCTGTTCGCAGTTCTTGCAGAAGATTCCCTCGGGATAGAGGTAGTTCTTCAGCCACTCAAGACAGGAAGCGTCATCGGGGAATTGGGTTTGGAAGTTCTTTAGCGTGTACGGCGTCATCTTTGGCTTGCGATTCATATAGTTAACTCGCTTTACCTACTGTCAGATGCTACCCTACACCCAAGGGTTACATACTGTCAAGGGATAATTACCGAGGCAAAATCTTCGAAATAAAGGAGTTAGATGTCAAAATATTAGAAACACTGGAGTTAGCGGTGCTTCCCTGTGGGAACAGCAGGTTGCCGCGTCGCTTTGCTCCTCCCAATGACAATATGGAGTAAGGCGGGGTTGGGCGCCCATGTGGGCCGACCGCGATGTTTTTCTTCTCCCTATTTTTAGAATACCAAGTTGGAAGGGGTAAACCGGACACTTTTCCGGAAAATCTATTTGCTTTGGAATGAGGACGGTGGGAGGAATCTGGAGCTTTTAGGGGCTTGACAACATTTTGCGGAGTGGGGCGATTAAGGTTTTTGGCAAGTTGGTTGACGTGAAAAGCGAAGAGATTGACATTCGTGCGGTTGTCACGTCCAATATTAAGAGTGAAGCAGGAGCGAGTTCCCCCTTTATTTTGGGCATATTTTGACAAGGGTTACCTTGCCGTGGGGCTCGTGTTGCTTTCTTTGCTTTCATTGACCGCGGTCTATCGCGCACATCCGATCACGTCCGGTCAGGAGCATACGGCGAAGAGCCAGGCTTCCCCTTCGCATCAGAGAACGTTGAAATCTTCGAGTTTCGAATCGGCAGCACCCGCGGCGGTGTATCTCCCGGTGCCGGTGCCGGCGTACACACGTCAGCCGATGCATGCGGATCGCACGCTGTCGCCAAGGCGCCTCCCCGGCACCTACTACAATCGGCCCCCTCCTTCTCTTCTTTCCTAGCTTTTACTGGATCACCCTCACACTTTTAGGCCGAGTTCCCTGAAGTTTCGACTAAGGGCCCTTGTATAGGCGGTGGTGCGAGCGGTGGATTCATCACTTCACATTCAGCCCTCGTTGAAGGAAGACAAAAATGGAAGCTTCTCGAAAGCGCAGCCTGCTTCTGGCCGGAGCAGTCGTCGTGTGCGTTCTTATTGCAATGATTGTGTTCTCGAAGATGCGTGGCGGACAGGTGGAAACCGCCGCGGCTTCGACACCACGCAGTGCACCGGTCGCCGTCGCAAAACGGCAACCGATCTCGAACGAGCTATCGGTGGCGGGCGAGTTCATTCCCTACCAGGACGTGCAGATCCACGCCAAGGTCGCGGGCTATATCAAAAAGATTAACGTCGATATCGGCGATCGCGTGCACAAAGGCCAAGTGCTGGCGGTGCTGGAGATTCCGGAACTGGTCGCGCAGGTGGATGAGGCGGATGCCGCTGTGCATCACGCGGAAGAAGAGATTCAACGCGCACACAGCGAAGTGTCGAGGGCTGAAGCGGACAACGTGGCGCTCCACTCCAATGCCGAGCGACTGGTGAACACCAACAAGACGCAGCCGGGATTAATTGCGCAACAGGAACTGGACGATGCGACGGCGAAAGACCGCGCATCGCAAGCGCAGGTGGATGCAGCGAAGTCAGCGCTGGCAGCGGCTAAACAGCAACTGGCTGTCGCGAAAGCGAACCATCAGCATTTCTCAGCGTTGGGCGATTACGCGCAAATTACCGCTCCCTATGACGGCGTGGTGACCTGGCGGTTTTCGGATACCGGCGCGCTGGTGCAGGCGGGAACGTCGAGCGGCGGATTGCCGGTGGTGACGCTCGCCCAAACCAACATTCTGCGGCTGCGCATTCCCGTTCCTGAATCGATTGTATCCGCCGTTCATCGAGGTCAGGATGCCGACGTTACCGTCTCCGCCACCGGGGAGCACTTCACCGGACAGGTAACTCGTTACACGGATTCTCTCGATCGTGCCACCCGCACCATGCAGGTTGAGATCGACGTACCGAATCCGAAGTACAAGCTTTCGCCGGGCATGTACGCCCAGGTGACACTGCACACGGACCAGTTATCGAATGCATTGGCGATACCGGTGCTCGCCGTCCACAAATACGGCGACAAATCGAGCGTGCTCTTGGTGGATGTTGGGAATCGCGTGCAGTTGCGCGGCATCGTAACAGGCGTGGAGGATCCGTATTTCGTCCAAGTGACCTCCGGGCTGAACGAGGGCGATCGGGTGATCGTCGGGAACGCGGGCGCTTATCAGCCGGGAGAAGTCGTCACCGCAAAGGAAAGCAGCGTATCGACGACCTCAAGTTCTGACGCTGAAAAGGGAGCGGAGTGATGTCTCGATTCGCTATCAGGTTCCCGTTTTTCATCATCATGATGTGCCTGATCATCGGGGTGGTCGGCACCACGATGACCGCGCGTATGCCGGTGGATTTATTCCCCGACATCAAGATTCCTGTGGTCGTCGTCGCCACGTTTTATTCCGGAATGCCTCCGGAGCAGATCGAGACCGATATTACCGGGCGTTTCGAACGCTTCTTCACTCTTGGCAGTGGGATTGACCATATGGAGTCACGCTCGCTGCCGGGCGTGAGTCTTATCAAGGTCTACTTCCAACCCGGTACGGATCCGAACGCCGCGGTGAGCACGATCTCAAACCTTGCCATGGCGGATTTGCGGAAGCTGCCTCCCGGCACGCTGCCACCGGTGATCCTGAAGTTCGACGCCTCGAGTTTGCCTGTATGTCTCATCACGTTGAAGGGCGAAGGCTTGAGCGAAACGCAATTGCGCGATCTCGGGCAGTACAACGTCCGCAACCAGGTGGCGAATGTGCAGGGTGCTTCGGTACCGCAGCCATTTGGTGGGAAGTACCGGCAAATCCAGGTTTATGTCGACCCCGTCAAGCTGCAGGCCGCGCAATTGAGCGTGATGGACGTGGTCCGAAAGGTCAACAACTCCAATATGATTCTTCCGGCCGGTGATGTGCGTATCGGGCCGAAGGATTTCAACTTATACACCAACAGCCAATTGCCCGACATTGACGCCATCAATCGTGTGCCGCTGAAAACCGTGGGCAATGCTTCGATTCTCGTCGGCGACGTGGGGCACGCCAAAGATGCAGCGCAGATCCAGACAAGCCTGGTGCGAGTCGACGGACAGAAATCGGTTTACTTGCCTGTGTTGAAGCAGGGCGGCGACAGTAACACCATCGCGATCGTAAATGGTGTGAAGGCCTCGCTGGAGAGCTTGGTAGATGTTCCGAAGAATCTCTCAGCGAAGGTGGTTTTCGATCAATCTCTCTATGTAAAAACTGCCATCAAGAACCTCCTCAACGAAGGCGGCATTGGTCTCGTCCTGACTGCACTCATGATCCTGATATTCCTCGGCAGCATTCGCGGCACTCTCGCCGTCATGCTCTCAATTCCACTCTCCGCGCTGGCAGCTTTTCTCGCAATTAACATCAGCGGAGGGACCATCAATACGATGGTGCTCGGCGGCCTCGCTCTCGCCTTCTCGCGCCTTATTGATAATTCTGTCGTCGTTCTGGAGAACATCTTCCGTCACCTCGAGATGGGAGAGTCGGCGGAAATCGCCGCGGAGCGGGGAGGTCGCGAAGTGGCGCTCCCTGTACTGGCGGCCACGTTCACCACGGCCATCGTGTTCTTCCCCGTTGTCTTCCTCTACGGCGTGAGCCGGTTCCTCTTTACTGCACTCGCTGCTGCCGTGGTCTTCTCCCTCTTCGCCTCTTACGTTGTGGCGATGACCGTCGTCCCTCTGTTCTGCGCGAAGTTCCTCAAGAATGCGCATAACGAGGCGGGACACACGGACGCACATCAATCGATGTTTGGCCGTTTCGTCGCGAAGTTTAACCATGCGTACAACCGCATGCTGACGCATTACAACATTGCCGTCGGAAAGTCGTTGTTGCGGCCGTTAGGCACATTCATAACGATTCTCGGGGTGTGCCTCTTCAGCTTGGGTCTATTTCCGCTGCTCGGGGTTGCATTCTTCCCACGCACCGATCCCGGACAGTTCATGCTCAACCTGAAAGCACCCACTGGCACTCGACTGGAACTCACCGATGCGTACGTCCGGCGCGTCGAGAAGGACATTCATGACATCGTTCCGAAGCAAGAACTTGGGATGATCGTCTCTAATGTCGGCGTCACTCCAGGATTCTCGTCGATGTACACCAGCAACTCGGGCCAGCACACGGCGACCATCCAGGTGAGTTTGAAAGAAGGTCACAAGGTAGGCAGCTACGAGTACATGCGACGAGTCCGTCGCCGGCTCTCCGAAGACCTGCCCGAACTTTCCACCTACTTCCAGTCCGGCGGATTGGTGGATGCCGTAATTAACCTGGGACTCCCTGCCCCGATCGACATTCAGGTGAGCAGCGCCCACCTACACGATGCGTATCGCGTGGCGGAAGACCTCTCGCGGCGAATCTCGAAGGAGCGCGACGTAAGTGACGTGCTCATTCCACAGGACCTTAACTACCCGGCGCTGAAACTCAACGTAAACCGCGAAATGGCGTCGCGTCTTGGACTGAACTCGCGTGAAGTGGTCGACAACGTCATCACGGCACTTACCTCAAACCAGATGATCGCACCCAGTTACTGGGTAGATCCGAAGTCGGGGAATGACTACATGCTCACCGTGCAATATCCCGACTCAGAAGTGAAGTCGCTTGCCGACCTCAAGCAAATCCCGATCCGCTCGGAAAACGGTAGGGACACCACGCAACTTGGTGCCGTGACCGATGTGCAAGCTGTCGACTCGCCTACTGAGGTGGACCACTATCAACTTCGCCGCGTGATCGATATTTACGTGGCACCCTCGGGCGAAAGCCTTGGCAGGCTTTCCGGTCGCGTCCAAGACCTGATTACTAAGACCAAGCTCCCGGAAGGAGTCCTTGTAAACGTCCGCGGTTCCGTTGAGGGCATGAATCAATCGTTCAAGAGTTTTGGTCTCGGGCTGCTCCTCTCCATCGTGCTCGTCTACCTGATCCTGATGGCGCAGTTCGCATCCTTCATAGATCCGTTGATCATCCTGCTGGCGATTCCTCCAGGACTGATGGGCGTTGTCGTTTTCCTGCTCCTCACGCACACGACGCTGAACGTCATGTCGCTGATGGGCGTGATCATGATGACCGGCATCGTGGTGTCAAACAGCATTCTTATCGTCGACGTGATTCGCACCTACCGGAGAGAAGGGATGCCGATTCGAGAGGCCGTCGCACTGGCCTGCAGGGTGCGTTTGCGGCCGATCCTGATGACCTCGCTGGCCACGATTCTCGGGCTGATTCCGATGGCACTGGCGCTGGAAGCCGGTAGCGAACAATATGCTCCGCTGGCGCGCGCGATTATCGGCGGATTGACGGTGTCGGTGGTGGTGACCGTGTTTCTTGTGCCTGCCGCTTACTTCCTCATTCACCGGCGTGAAGAGAACCAAGCGACTGAGGGGGTGCAAGCTTGATCCGCAGATCTCTTTCGCTGATGTTCCTTAGCCTGGCAGGAAGCGTGGCACTGATGGCTCAGATGCCTGTCTCCGATACTCCGGCGGCTAACGCTCAAAACACAACGCCTCCTACTCCAGCAGCTGCGCCGTTGGACAACCTGCAACCACAAGTACAGATTCCGTCCACGGCGACGGGGATGCGACTGACGGTGCAGGATGCAGAAGCACTGGCGCTGAAAAACAATCCGCAAATTTCGGTTTACCGGTTGCTTTCGCTGGCTTCGAACCAGATCACGCGCGAGCAGAGGGCTGCATACTATCCGGAGATTCACGGCAGCCTGACCGCGGTGGAACCGAACGATGAGGGAGCGCGGATTACCGCCGGGGCTTTAAATAATCCCAGTGTTTATGAGCGCGCGGCGGGCGGCGTGACGATGTCTCAGCTGATCACCGACTTTGGCCGCACGCACAACCTGGCGGCCTCGGCAGCACTTCGAGCCAAGGCTGCCAATATGAATGCTGCCGCTACGGCCGACCAGGTGCGACTCGCCGTGGACCAAGGCTTTTACAACGCGCTGCAAGCCTTCGCGCTGCAAAAAGTGGCGGAACAGACGGTGAGCGCTAGGCAGTTGGTGTCGAGCCAGATCACGACGCTGTTCAACAATAAGCTGCGATCGCAACTCGACGTGAGCTTTGCGGACTCAAACCTGGCGCAAGCCAAGCTACTGTTGCTCGATGCGCAAAACAATTACCAGGCGGCGCTTTCAGGGTTGTCGCAGATTCTTGGGTATTCTGCGCAACAGCAGTTTGAGCTGGTGGATAACGAGCCGGCGCCAACGGCGCCGCCGAATGCGGTGAGCCAACTGGAGGCACAGGCGTTCAGCAATCGTCCGGAAATTGCTTCGCAGAATTACGAGTACGAAGCGGCACAGCGATTTCAAAAAGCGGAACGCGACCTTCTGCTACCGAGCGTCCAGGCACTCGGGGTGGTGGGACGCACTCCGTATGGAAGCACGATCAATGGAGTTTCCCCGTTCACGCCGTGGTATGGAGCGGTGGGGGTGAACCTCAATGTTCCGATCTTCAACGGATTCCTCTATCCGGCGCGTTCGCGCGAAGCGGGATTGCGGGCGCAAGCGCAGCAAGAGCAACTTCGGGACTTGAAGGACCGGATCGCAAATGACGTTCGCACCAGCTGGCTCAATGCGATCGCTGCGTATAACCGTATCGCCGTGTCGCAACAGTTCCTGGACCAAGCGAATCTCGCGATCAATTTATCCCAAACGCGTTACAACCTGGGCTTGAGTTCGATCGTGGAGTTGAGCCAAGCACAATTGCAGCAGACACAGGCGCAGATTGAATTCGCCGCCGCCAAGTACCAGTACAGGATTGCGCAATCGGTGCTGCGATTCCAGGTGGCAGTGCCTTAAACGACCTCCACTCCGACCCCACCCGACGATGTTCGATTTCAGTCGGGTGGGTATTTTTTGTT
>PLWX01000102.1 GCA_003151155.1 Acidobacteriaceae bacterium | reverse complement strand
CCCGGAAAATTCGTAAAGGTTGAAGGCGCGAGAAGCCTGTTGTGCTACAAACATGTTGTCTAGACAGTGTTTGAAGCAACCAACGAGGCTTCCGCGTGTTTGACGATAGCACAACACAGTGTCTGTTGTTCCCCGAGATTTTTGCTAAACCCGCCGTGTTGCAGTTCGATCAACTAAATGGCAGTTCCGATGGCGGAGCCATCCTGCTGAAGGCTGCTAACCGCGGCTACGGATTGATCCAAGCTCTGGCCGGGTGTCTGCGAGATAAGCGGCAAGCCGGCAAGGTCGATCACTCCTTGCGCGAGTTGTTGGCCCAGCGCGTGTTCTCGATTGCTTGTGGTTATCCAGATGCCAACGATTCGGCGCGCCTGTCTGCCGACCCCATTCACAAGATGTTGCTTGACCGCGATCCGGTCACGGGCCGTGATCTGGCTTCGCAGCCGACCCTGTCGCGCTTTGAAAACTCCATCCGACCGAGAGAACTCTATCGTCTGGGCGAAGCACTGGCAGACTGCGTGATCGAGCGCCATGCCAAGCGGTTACATGGACGCGCCCGCCTCGTCACCATCGACCTTGATCCGACCGACGACCCCACTCACGGCGCACAGCAGTTATCGTTTTTCAACGGACACTATGACAGCTGGTGCTACCTGCCGATGATGGGCTTTGTGAGCTTCAATGACGAAGCCGAACAGTATCTGTGCGCGGCCGTGTTGCGCCCCGGCAACGTGACCGCTGCGGTAGGAGCGCGGGGGATTCTGCGTCGTCTGATCAATATGATCTCCTACAGCTTTCCCGGTGCACGTATCCGGGTGCGCCTCGACGGCGGCTTCGCGCACCCCGATCTGCTCGACTTCCTGGACGGAGAGACCAACCTTGAGTACGTCATTGCGATGGCCAAAAACGCGGTGTTGAAGCGAAAAGCCAAACCGGCCATGCGGCAGGCCCGCAGACTTTCGCGTCAGAGCGGGAAGACCGAACACGTTTACGGCGAAGCCAACTATGCGGCCCGGACATGGCCGCAACAACGTCGCATCATCATCAAGGCAGAGATCGTGCGTGCCGAGGGCAAGAAGCCAAAAGACAACCCTCGCTTTGTCATCACCAACATGAAGCAGAGTTCACAATGGCTCTATGAAGAGGTGTACTGCCAACGTGGGGAAATAGAGAATCGAATCAAAGAACTGCACGACCTCCAGATTGACCGCACCAGTTGCAGCGACTTCTGGGCCAACCAGCTTCGTGTCTTGCTGACCGCCGCCGCATATGTACTGATGCAGGAGTTACGTCTTCATGCGGCACGCACCAGTTGTGCGCGAGCTCAGGTCTGGACACTCCGTGAACGATTGCTGAAACTGGGTGCCCGGGTGCTGGTTTCGGTTCGCCGCGTGGTCGTGCACCTGCCCGCGTCGTTCCCGTTCCTAACCACCTTCCGGCAAGTGGCGCTGGCACTTGGTGCCTCGCCGGGATGACGCGGGCTCACCCTGCCCGAAACATAAATTTCAAAGTTTGCGTAGACCGTGATGAGGAAAAGCTTTGCCCGGAAAGTCCAGTCGCACCCATTCCCCACACGCTCAAGCTCACCGCCCCCGACAATACAACCAACCTCACGCTGCTACGAGCGCCTTCGCCTTAAAATTGCGGCACCAACCCTCACTCGCGTCACCTTCACGAATAAAGCAGGCTAGGGAGCAGCAATCTGGAAGCGCAGGACGGACTTTGCGATCTGGTACTGATACTTTGCGGCAGCAAATTGAATTTGCGCTTGGGTTTGCTGCAGTTGCGCCTGGCTCAATTCCACGATCGAACTTAAGCCAAGGGTGTAGCGCGTCTGCGACAGATTGATCGCCAAGTTCGCCTGATCCAAAAACTGCTGCGAAACGCCGATGCGGTTATAAGCGGTGATCGCGTTCAGCCAACTGGTGCGAACATCGTTTCCGATCTTGTCCTTCAAATCGCGCAGATTCTCTTGTTCCGCCTGGGCGCGCAGTGAGGCTTCGCGCGAGCGGGCAGGGTAGAGGAAACCGTTGAAAATCGGAACATTGATGTTAACTCCGATTGCTCCATACCAGGTAGTGAACGGAGAGACGCCGTTAATCGTGCTGCTGTATGGAGTGCGCCCGGCGGTTCCAAGCGCGTCGATGCTCGGCAGCAGTAGATCACGTTCCGCCTTCTGAAAATGCTGGGCAGCCTCGTCCTGGAAACTTTGCGCAGCGATTTCCGGACGATTGCTGAAGGCCTGGGTCTCGAGTTGGCTCACTTCGTTCGGCGGAGGCGTAAGCGCAGTCTCCGTGTCCACCAAATCAAAGGCGTGCTGCGAAGAATACCCGAGAAATTGCGAAAGCCCTGAAAGCGCGGCTTGATAGTTGTTCTGTGCGTCGAGCAGAAGAAGCTTAGCCTGCGCAAGGTTGGCATCCGCGAAGCTGACGTCGAGCTCCGAGCGGAGCTTGTTGTTGAAAAGTGTCGTGATCTGGTCCGAGACCAATTGCCGGGCACTTACCGTTTGTTCCGCGACTTGCTGGAGCGCAAACGCTTGCAGGGCGTTATAGAAAGCTTCATCCACCGCGAGGCGGATCTGTTCGGCGGCGGCAGCAGCGTTCATGTTGGCGGCCTTGGCGCGCAGTGCAGCTGCGGCTACCAGGTTGTGAGTACGCCCGAAGTCGGTGATCAACTGCGACATCGTAATTCCGCCGGCGGCTCGCTCGTAAACGATCGGGTTATTCAAATTCCCAGCGGCGATCCGTGAGCCGTCGTTTGGCTCAACTGCAGTCAGGCTGCCATACACGTTGGGATAGTAGGCGGCCCGCTGCTCCCGGGTGATCTGGTTGGAAGCGAGATAGAGCAGGCGATAGACGGAAATCTGCGGGTTGTTCTTGAACGCGAGTGCTTCTGCTTCCTGAATGGTCAGGCGCTGCAATGGACCCTTGGTGGGCACCTGCAGCGGTGGCACTGGTTGCTGCAGAGGCGTAGGTGCAGGCGATTGCGCCGGCTGCGTCGCCATGGTCTGGGGCGGCGCGGCAGCAGCCGGCGCCGGGTTTGCCGTCTGCGCCGAGACCACAACCCCAATCAATAAGAACGGAAGCGCGAGAGCGAAGTTCTTGCGGATCAAGCTTGCACCCCCTCATCAGGCTGATTCTCTTCATGCCGATGGATCACGAGATACGCAGCGGGCACGAGGAAGACGGTGACCACGACGGAAACCGAGAGCCCTCCGATAATGGCGCGCGCCAGCGGAGCATATTGTTCACTTCCGGCTTCCAGAGCGAGAGCCATGGGGATGAGTCCCAGAATCGTGGCCAGCGAGGTCATTAAGATTGGACGCAAACGTACGCGGCAAGCCAATGCCACCGCTTCACGAATCGGCATTCCTTCTCTCCTGTAATTACGGGTCACATCGACGATGAGAATGCTGTTCGATACCACGATTCCCGTCATCATGATCAAGCCCATCAGCGACATGACGTTCATAGTGGTATGGGTGATCAGCAGGAACACAATGACGCCGGTGATGCCGGATGGGATCGCGAGCAGAATGATGAACGGATCGATAAACGACGCAAACTGCGCCATCAGGATCAGGTACACCAGGACAATTGCGAGCGTTAGTCCGATTCCAAAGCTCAGGAAGGACTGGTGCATGGAAACCACCGAGCCGCGCAGATCGATACGGGTGTTGGGCGGCAGCTTCGTCTCGGCGATGAGTTTATTCACCTGGCTGGAGAGCTTGCCGAGGTCCTCGCCTTTGGGCGAGACATAAACGTCGATCACGCGGAAGAGCTGATAGTGATCGACCTCGGTCGGCGTGTTAATCGTCTTGATGTCGGCAATATTTTCCAGCATCGTGGGATTGGCGTTATCGGGTGCATGCAGTGGAATCTGCTTGAAATCCTCCATTGTCATGGAACCGATCTTCTGATCGTTGTACTGCACCGTCAGGAGGTAGTTGTTTCCGTTTCGAGGATCGACCCAGTAGCTGGGAGCGATCATGCCGTTCGAGGTGAGCGCGGTCACCACGTTTTGCACGACGTCACTGGCAGTGAGACCCAGGCGCGCCGCCATTTCACGGTGAACGTTCAGCTGCAGTCCGGGATAGTCGAGGTCCTGCGGAATCAAAACATCGCTGACGTCACGATTGGCGCGTAGCTTGGTCGCAAGTTCCCGGGCCACGGAATACGTAGCCTGTTGGTTATTGCCGCTCACCTGGATGTCAATCGGGGCCGGCATGCCTTGGTTCACAACCGAGTCCACCAGCCCGCCAGTCTGGAAATAGGTCGAGAGTTGCGGCAGATCACTGGCAAGCTTCCGGCGCACGCGGTCCATATAAACGAAGGTGCTGAGCTTGTGTTCCTTCGCTAGGCTGACTTGCACGAAAGCGGTGTGCATACCGGAATTGCTCGTGTAGATCGAGGAAAGGTCCGGCGTCAATCCAATATTGGAGACGATCATCTGAAGGTCGTCTTTCGGAATGACCTGGCGGATTTCGTCTTCAACGTTCCCCACATAGTTGTTTGTCACTTCCAGGCGTGAGCCGGTGGGAGCTTTCACGTTAATGACAAACTGTCCGGGATCGGTGCGCGGGAAGAACGCGACTCCGAGGAGCGGAAAGAGCGCCAAGCTCACGACGAAACTTGCCATGATGATGACGATGGTGGCGATCGGTCGGGTCAAGGCCTTGTCCACGGCCTGGTCGTAGCGCATCAACATCTGGTCGTACCTCCGGTTGAAGGCAGCGACGAACCTATCGAACAGCGACGGCTTATGGTCTCCGCCGCTGTGGCCGTGGGCCGACTTGATGAAGCGCGCGCAGAAGAGCGGAACAAGTGTCATGGCGACCAGGTAAGATGCCGCCAAGGCGAGCACCACGCCAAGCGCCAGCGCGATGAAGAGATAACGACTAACGCCGTACAGCAAGACCACAGGGAAGAACACGATCGCCGTGGCGACCGTAGCCGCCAGCACCGCGAGCTGCACTTCCTGCCCTCCGCGTTCTGCCGCAGTCCCCGGATCCTCGCCGTTTTCGAGATGGCGAAAGATGTTCTCCAGCACCACGACGGAGTTATCGATCAGTCGTGAGAGCACGAGTGCAAGTCCGCCGAGCACCATGGTATTGATCGTGCTTCCCGCAATGTTTAACAACAGGAATGCCGCCAAACACGAGATCGGGATCGACAGCAGCACTGAGATCGTGCCGCGCATCGATCCCAGGAAGACCAGGATCATGATGGCGATCAGCACCAGTCCGATTCCACCTTCGCGCATAACGTTCGCTACGGCCGTTTTCACGTACTGCGATTGGTCGAAGACGACCGTCGAAACTAGCGATTTCGGAACGTCCAGCAGATGCTTGATGCGATCCCGAACACCGTTCACGATCTGAATCGTGTTGCTGTTGCCACCTTGCTTGAGAATCGGCAGGTAGACGGATTTCTGGCCATCGACGCGCACGATGTTGTATTGAATGGCGGAAGCATCTTCCGCGTGCCCGATATCAGCGAAACGCAGTACGTTGTTGCCGATCGCCTTAAGCGGAACGTCGTTCATCGCCGCCGTGTCGGGCAACTGGCTGTTGCTGTAAATGTTGTAGTCGCGCGGACCGATGCGTACGTCACCGGCGGGCAAGATCTTGTTGGCGTCATTAATCGTGCGCACCACGTCCATCGGACTGAGTTGCGCCGCCTCGAGCTTTACGGGGTCGATATACAACTGCACTTGCCGGTACTTTCCGCCAAACGGTTGCGGCACCGACGCGCCAGGCACGTTCGCGATCTGGTTACGAACTGTGAATTGCGCCTCGTCGTGTAGTTGCGTCTCGTTCAGTCCCTGGCCTTTCAGGGTGACGAGGCAGACGGGCAAACTGGAAGCATCGAACTTCAGCACCACCGGGGGTAGTGTTCCTTGGGGCAATCGCCGAAGATCGGCCATGGCGAGGTTAGCGATCTCGCTGACCGCGGCATCGGCGTCGGTGCCGGGCTGGAAATAAACTTTGATCAGGCTCACGCCCGTGAGTGAACGTGATTCGATATGGTCGATGTTGCTTCCCAGAGTGAAGAAGCGTTCGAAGGTATCGGTGATGTCTGCCTCAATCTGCTGCGGAGGCATTCCGTTATAGAAGGTCGCAACTACGACCACGGGGATTTCGATTTGGGGAAAGAGGTCTACGGGCATGCGAAAGACGGTGGTCACACCCACCACGACAATGGCCAGGCAGAGCATCAGGATAAAAAAGGGATATTTGATCGCAAAACTAGACATGAATATCGCTACTCCGCGCTTTCAGAGCTGGATGTGGCGGGAAAGGCTCCCGCCTTAGGCGTGACGACCTCTCCCGGCTGGAAACTGCCCGGATTGCCGACGATGACGCGTTCGCCCTCGGTAAGCCCGGCGACGATCTCGACATTGTTCGGACCTTCAATGCCTAGCTTGACCTCACGCTGCTGTACCCGGTTTTGTGCGTCGACCACCATTACGGAGTTCTTGCTTTCGCCACGTTGGATGGCTTCAATCGGAATCGTAAGGGCATTGGCTTGTGCGTTGACGCTGAGGCGAACATCGGCGTACATGCCCGGCTGCAAGTGGTAATCGCTGTTCTTCACATCGATTTCAACCTGCTCGGTTCGCGTGGAGGTATCGAGCGAATTAGTGAAACGCGTCACCTTACCGGTGAAATGTTCCCCAGTGGCTTGGACCACTACATCCGCGGAGTCGCCGATGCGTATCTTCGCCGCCAACGATTCCGCTACCGGAATGCGGAGACGGAGAACATTGATCTGTGCCAGGGTCACCACCGGCAATCCGCCGCTGGAAGTCCCAGCCTGCACCAGTGCGCCTGTGTCGGCGTAGCGCCACGTTACCACTCCGTCGTACGGTGCCGTAATCGACGAATAGTCGCCCAGTGCGGAGAAATGTTGGTAATTCGCTTTTGCGACCTGTAGTTGTTGCTGGGCGGCCGCGAGCGCCGACTTTGCGGCATCCACTTGCGCTTGGGATGCACGATCCTTTGCCGTGGCGTCGTCCAGCTCCTGTTGCGCGATCAATCCCGGCCGCGTCTTATCCGTGTTGATGAGCCGTTCGGCGTTCGAATGAAGAGCGACGTTGTCGGCTTCCGCTCGCGACACCTCGCTGTGCGACCGTTGAATCTCTTCTTCCGCATGGTGCACCGCCGCACTGGCTTCATCCACCTGGGCGACGAGTTCTGGAATCTCCAGGACCGCGAGCACTTGGCCCTTGTGAACGTGATCTCCGATATCGACATTGATCTTCTTGATGTAGCCCGCGACCTTCGCGTGAATCTGAACGTCCTGGTAAGGAATGAAGTCACCGGCCACGGAAAGCTGATTCGAAATCAGCTGGCGTTTGGCGATCGCAACCGCTGCGCTCGGTGGCGTGGAGGCGGCGGCGCTTTCAACGTGTGAGCGGCGCATGCTCGAAATGACAATGACCGCTATCAAAACGCAGGCGAGCACTGCTCCAGTCAGCAGCAGCGTGCGCTTTTGACGAACTTCCATTTTGTTTTCTCTCTTCAGTGGGGGTGCGGATGTCGGAGATGAATCAATCCCCTTGCGCTGATGTCTTGAATAGGGCCCATGCGCCGTTTAACTGCGTTGGTATTCCCATAAGCCAAGAGTCAGAATGCGAGGTGACTCGGGAAGAACTAGGAAAGCAGCGCAGGAGGAGGGCGATTGTAGTAAGAGCCGGGAAGCCGCTGTGGCGAGAGCGTACGGTCAGCGTGCAGCGGTTGGCGCACATAAGTGGGAGCCGGCAATGGCACATACACGGCTGAAGGGGCAGCCGTTTCGAAATTCGTCGATTTCAGGTTTCTCTGATTCACCGGAGCCGGCTGGCTCTTTGCCGTGTGATGCTCCCCATAACCTAGGGACCGGCAACGGTATACCGACGTGAGAGAAAGAAGTGAAAGCAACACCAGTCCCACCGCAAGGTAATCCTTGCTGAACCAAGCGAAAACTGGAGTGGGAGCGGACAGATGTTTCACTTTCTTTATTGGACGTGACAAGCTGCAGAATGTCAATCGATGTACATGTTGGGAACCGATGAATTCACCAACTCCGATGCGAGATCATCTCCTCTAAGACGCTTGCTCGGTTTGATATAGTTCAGTCACGAAAACGCGTTCCGGAAGAGAAGATTCCTTGAAAGCACTGGTCACGGGTGGGGCAGGCTATATCGGGAGTGTGGTCACCCAAGCATTGCTTGAAGGTGGCCATAAAGTGGTGGTCTACGACGACCTTTCCAAAGGCCACCGCGGCGCCATCGCTCCGGATGCTGAACTCGTGGTGGGCGACATTGGCGATCGTGCCACCCTGGACTCCACCCTTCGAGACGGCCGCTTCGATGGCGTGCTGCACTTCGCGGCTTCGATCGAAGCCGGCGAATCCATGGTCGTGCCCGAGAAGTTTTTTCGCAACAATACCGCAAACACGCTCTCGCTGCTGGAGTTGATGCTGGAGCATCGCATTCCGCGGTTTGTCTTTTCCTCGACGGCGGCGTTATACGGCGACCCTGAGCGCACTCCGATTGAGGAATCCGACACACTCCATCCGACCAATGCCTACGGCGAGTCGAAGCTGCTCGTCGAACGGATGCTGGAATGGTTCCATCGTATTCACGGGTTTCGATATGTGAGCCTGCGGTATTTCAATGCCGCCGGCGCGACGGATCGGCTCGGCGAGGACCATCATCCGGAATCACACTTGATTCCGATCGTCCTGGACGCTGCGGCAGGAAAGCGCGGCTCGGTTTCGATCTACGGCACGGATTACCCGACACCCGATGGCAGTTGCGTGCGCGATTATATTCACGTTTCGGATCTGGCGGCGGCGCATCTGCTGGCATTCGAGCGTCTCGGGAAGGACGAGCTTCCCGAGCGTCTCATCTACAACCTCGGCAATAGTCGCGGCTTTAGCGTACGAGAAGTCATCGCCACCGCCGCGAAGGTCACCGGGAAGGAGATTCGTTTCCAGGAATCTCCTCGCCGCGCCGGGGATCCCGCAACCCTGGTTGCAAGTTCACAGAAGATCAGGCAGGAATTAGGCTGGCAACCGAAACATGCGGATCTGGGCGCCATCATCGAGAGCGCGTGGCGATGGAGACGCGCTCATCCCAATGGTTATGGCAAAGCCTAATCAGTCGCTGACCAACTCATCCAGAATAGCTCCATCGGGCGCTAACAGTTGCAAGCGCACGGCGGGCATTCCGGTAGCATGGGTGGAACAGCTCAGGCAAGGATCATAGGCACGCACCACGGCGGAGACCCGGTTCAGCACTCCTTCGGACAGGTGGTCGCCATCGATGTAGTTTTCGCAAACTTCCCGAATGCTCTTGCCCATAGCCAGATTGTTATGGCCGGTGGCGACGATGAGGTTCGCCCAGGTAATCGCGCCTTCGTCATTCACCTTGTAGTGGTGAATGAGCACGCCGCGAGGCGCCTCGATCATGCCAATGCCTTCCAGGGAATTGACGTCTGCCCGGGCGCGGACGTGGGTATCGAGGATCCGCGGATCGTCGAGCAACTCGTGGATACGCTCGAGCGCGTATACGATCTCGATCAATCGTGCGTAGTGATAGAGGAAGGAACTCTGCGGAGTCCTGCCGAAGCGTTCCCGGAATTCTTCCAATTCCGTGTTCGCCTCAGGCGTGCCGAGTTTGTCTGCGGCATTGAGGCGTGCAAGTGGGCCGACGCGGTAAATTCCAGCAGGGAAGCCCTTCGGCTTGAAGTAGGGCGCTTTGAGATAGGACTCGCGAAGCGTGGCTTCGCCAATCCAGCGGTCGTAGTCATCGGCCGCAATCTGGTC
>PLWX01000177.1:232-11810 GCA_003151155.1 Acidobacteriaceae bacterium | reverse complement strand
TAAAAAGAAATTCCGGTTGAAGACGCGAGGACGCTCATGCCGATTCACACCCGCCTCATCTCCTTGGCTTTGATTTGCTGCGCAGCGGTCAGCACATTTGGGCAGCAAGCGAAAAAGAAAATTCAAAGATCGCCTGAGCCTGGCCCGCACCGGCCTTTCTTGCTTGTATGCACATTTACGTCCTTGGAACACTTAATGGCACTTGTAAGTCGTTGAAACCCCGTTGATACGACACTTTCACACGGTGGAGGTTATAGTTGCGCCTACAGAGAGCCGGGCCGCTCCGCTGCGACCGCCCGACCCTTACTGTCCTCGACCCAACGCGGGACGCCAGGGGCTCCGCTGTAGTCCCGCTAACGCTCGGCGCGAGGGGATGTGGCAACGCGTATAGGGTGGCGATTCCCGGACACTAGGCGGCGCCCAATGCGTACAAACTAGAATCGGAATTCTTGGTTCCTGAAATCAGGTCAGGAATAATCGCGCTCGCGATGGTTGCGAACGTAATGCCGCTGCCGCCATATCCTAGAGCGAATTGCGCGCCTAGGAAGTCTTTATGCGGTCCGATATAAGGTAGGCCGTCCTTGGACTCGGCGAAAGTGCCGGTCCAAGCGCTGGCCAATTTCCAGGATAGGTGAGGAAACATTTTGCGAATTTTCTTCTCTAGGGTTTTGGTCTTGCGTGCCAGCAACTCGTCCCGTTTCGCCTCATCGACGAACTCAACATCTTCCCCACCTGCCACGATCCTGCCTTCCACTGTAGAGCGTAGACGGAAATTATTGGCGCAGCTTCTCGGCCTCGTGTTAGGCCAATGTCCGAACGGACTTTTCTCGGCTCCACTGTCTCGTCTTTGCCGCGGCAATAAACGCAGTCTCGTCATTGGCACTCACCACGCCTGCATCGTGTCCGATATTAGCTGTTTTCAAAAGTGCTTGCGCGCCCTCGTCGGCGGCAATGGCCTTGAGATGACCGAATGCATCGCGCACGAAATCAACAGCCGCACTCTCTAACGACAATGCTTTCGCGCCCTCATCGGAGAGGACTATCGCGACTGCGTCGAATAGCACAGAGGGCGTGCCGGCCAGTTGTCCGTCAGCCGACATCATCGATCCGCCTGCAAGTTTCGCACCGCCGACTTTTGGCGCGACGATTTTAACGGCGGCGCCTGCCTCGGTCGCAGCCTTCTTGATCTTCTTAACCAGAGCGCCATCCGAACCATCCGCAATCAGGATGCCGATGGCCCGTCCCTTCAGCGTGTCCTTCATCTTGCCGATGATCTGCAACGCGGGAGAAGGCTTCATCTCCTGTACAGGCGATGCAGCTCTAGGCGCATTTGGCATTTTGTCGAACCCCAAACCGGCGGCAACCCGTTTAGCGAGGTCTTCTTCGATATGTCGCAGATGCCCGACCATCGCTTCGCGCACATGCAGATGATCGACCTTGGAAAGCTCAAACACTAGTGCCGAGGCAATGTGCGCCTGCTCATAGTAAGTTTGGCTGAGATAGAACTGTCGTGCCTGACTATAGTGGTCGGCGAAGCTCTCGGGACGGACACGGCCTTTTTCTCCAGTTTCGCTAATCGCAGCGCTATGAAAGCCCTCTACCGGGCTCTCGCGTGGCGAGTTCTTGGACAGGGAGTTGGGCTCATAGGAAACACGGCCCTCCGGTTGCTCCATCTGCATGTGGCCGTCACGCTGTTGGTTCGAGAATGGGCACTTGGGGGCGTTGATCGGGATCTGGTGAAAATTGGGAGAGCCGAGGCGCGAAAGCTGCGTGTCTTGATAGGAGAACAATCGACCCTGCAACAGCGGATCATTTGAGAAATCAATGCCTGGCACGACATGAGAAGGACAGTAAGCAACCTGTTCGGTTTCAGCGAAGAAATTGTTCGGCCAGCGATCCAACACCATCCGGCCGATCACTTTCAGAGGCACCAGCTCTTCGGGAATAAGCTTTGTAGCGTCCAGATGATCGAATGGAAATCTCTCCGCTTCCTCCTGGGTAAAAAGCTGAACTGCAAATTCCCACTCGGGGAAATCTCCTGCCGCGATGGCGTCGAACATATCGCGACGGTGGAAGTCTTGGTCAGCGCCTGAAATCTTGACCGTTTCATCCCAGATAGTGGATTGTAAGCCGAGTTTCGGGCGCCAGTGGAACTTGACGAAAGTCGATTCGCCGGAATCGTTGATCAACCTAAAACTGTGGATACCAAAGCCCTCGATCATGCGGAGCGAGCGCGGCAACGTGCGATCCGACATGATCCACATAACCATATGCATTGACTCAGGGGTGAGCGAAATGAAATCCCAGAATGTGTCGTGCGCGGTTGCCGACTGGGGGAATCCCCGGTCAGGCTCCATCTTTACGGCGTGGATCAAATCCGGAAACTTGATAGCATCTTGGATAAAGAAGACCGGGATGTCATTGCCGACAAGATCCCAATTGCCTTCTTTAGTGTAGAACTTGACCGCAAATCCACGCACGTCACGAGGAGTATCTACCGAACCTGCGCCACCTGCGACGGTCGATATTCGAGTGAATACCGGCGTTTTCTCGCCCACCTCGGTGAGTATCCTGGCAGTGGTGTATTTCTTCAAAGAAGAGGTCAGTTCGAAGAATCCATGAACCCCCGTGGCTCGCGCATGAACAATACGCTCGGGAATACGCTCATGGTCGAAATGAGTGATTTTGTCGCGGAGGATGAAATCTTCGAGAAGCGCAGGACCACGCGGATTGGCCTTTAGCGAGTTTTGATTGTCTGAAAGGGCGACACCTTGGTTTGTAGTGAGAGCGGGATGATGTCCACCAGCAGTCTGGTGTAGTTCGCCTCCGGCAGCCTGTCGTGCCACTCCGCCGCCATGGGATTCCTTTTTCTTGCTTCGCATTTCAGAAACACTCATCTTTTTGTTGGCCATAACCCATCTCTCCGAGCATCCGCCCGCACAATATCTGATTCAATTCGAAGTCCGCACTTCAGTTGCCGTCAAGTTGCGCACTCCTACTTATTGAATTCCCAATGATCCCCGGTCATAACCAGCATCGCCTTATCCGATGGGTTCGCACCGAATGCTGAAGCAATACCTGGATAAGCAGTTTTCATTTCCTGCGAATTCGCCCAGGTCGCGACATTTACTATTTGATAGTGGTAACTCACATCGACCGTTTTAACACCTGACCCATTCGTGCCCAGCGTGGAATTGTCGGTAGACGTCACTTCTCTATTGCCGTAGCAGAAGTTTCCATAGCCCGGCTGAGAGGAATCCAGTGTCCATGAAGTCCGCCCTTTGTCCGACAAGTCATAATTGTTTACCTGTTGAAGTTCGAATCAAGTCCGTCACGGTGCTGAAAAGTTCATCCGGTCTACATCGTCCTTTCGGATGGAACGCATCCGCCATCACCCCACCGGGCACACAATCACCGGAGGCGAAGGCCCCACTAAAGGCGATGACCGGGATTTCCGGAAAGCGCCGACGCACGATGACTGAATCTGAGAATGGATGACCCGGGGCGCAGCTTTTGCTCGCTCGAATCTCCGAAATCAAAAACGTATTTGAATCAATACCATCGGCCTCGGCCATACCAACCGCCGCCCCCGAACAGCAAGATTACAACAACGATGATGATGATCGTTTCGGTACTCATATCGGCTCCTTTTGAGTCTTGAAGGTGAAAGGCGCGACCATTACCAACAATACGATGCATCGATGCTCATGCAGGTCGCCCTAACTCCCGGAACGGGGTTGGAAGTCGCATGTCCCCTACGGAGGCGCTCCGCAGCCGCGGATTGAGGATCCCAAGCAAATAAGGTACTCCGACGGGACTGTTTAAGCGCACAGCCACTCACCCTAACCCGCTTCACAGGGATTCTGTTTTAAAGTACGTCGAGTGGGACACGTTTGGGCACATGGAGCCGCTCGCCGAAATGTTTGGCAAGACTTGCAACTCCGTTGAGTCGGTGGATTCCCGAGAACACAATTGGTATGACAACGAAGCGTTCGCGAACTGATTGAACCACAGAACGAGTCGAAGGCAAGCGACATAATCACCCGCCAGGCAAGGAACTCTCTTTACTTGCCCAGCAACCACTGCCACGGATGACAGAGCTCAGGAGTTCGAGTCTCCTCGTGCCTACCATTCTTTTTCAGCAAGATGCGGGTTTTTGCGGTGCTGCTCGTCGCTGCTTCCAGCCCGTATTTCCAGCCCGCTTTCATTCCTGGCCACAAGCGCGTTACTGATGCAGCAGCACTGCGGATAGGTTCCGAGTTGCCCGTCAACCGGGAGCAATCGCGATCACTTCCCATAAGCCGACTTCACAGGGCTAATCTCGCCGTGGAAGCCGGATAGCTTTCGGTTAGCCGACAATCCGAGTTGTCGTGGGGCGTCGAATCGGAATGCATACCTCAGCCTCCCAAGCGCCCAGGTAAAACCGCCCTCGCCGTTCGCGTCCCAGAACATCTGGCGAAGTGGCCCCGATATCGAACTGATCGCCCCGAACCGGCAGCGTAGAAACCAAACCCAGGATGGACGGAAACTGCGCCGCTACGGTCGGCGTTGGAAAGTGGAACGGCTCTTCGCTTGGCTGCACAATTTTTGCCGGCTGGTCACTCGCTGGGAGTACCACATCGAAAACTTCCTCGGCTTCGTTCACCTTGGTTGTCTCAAACTGCTGCTCCACCATTTATGAAATCGCTTCTTGACCTTAGTCTCGTGTCGATTTCTAATTCGGCTGCAGAACTAATCTGACGCCCGCTCGCGACGTCAAGGGACCAGCAAATCGTTGTTCAGATGTAATTCCTGCAGCCGCTCATCTCGAAGGTCATTCCTTTCTCAACAGGGAGATCCCGGCACTGTCCACTCTTCGGACAGGTCGAAGCACTGCGCGCATGTCAATCGGACGATCGCGCTTCGCGCGAGATTCCATGAAGTTTTCGGAGGAAGTAAATGAAGCATCTACGATCAGCTTTGTGCGTTCTTTTGCTTTTATGTTTGTCCTCTGCATTGCTCTGTGCACAGGAGATCACCGGCGACATTCGCGGAATTGTGAATGATCCGTCCGGGGCCGCGGTCGCCGGGGCCACGGTTGAAGTCACCAACACCGATCGCAATGCCGTTATTCGCACCGTCAAAAGCGATGCGAGTGGCAACTTCGCTGCCGCATATCTCCCCATCGGACACTACAAGGTCACGGTGAAGGTGCAAGGCTTCCGCGATTTCGAAGCCAATAACATTGTTCTGAACGTGCACGATCGCCTCACCGTCGATGCTCATCTGCAAATTGGTAGCGCGGCACAAACGGTAAGCGTCAACGAAGCTCCCACCCAGATCGACCTCGACAATGCCACCGCCTCGGGCCTTATGACCGGCAACCAGGTGCGTCAACTCACTCTCGTCACCCGTAACTACGAACAGCTCGTAGCTGCGCTGCCCGGCGTTTCTACCAACCTCGCCTCCGATCAACTCTTTGTCGGAGTCAGCAACCCGGTCGGCACTTCGAATCAGATCAACTTTTCGATTAACGGCGCTCGTCCCACCCAAAACAACTGGCAGATCGATGGCTCGGACAATGTTGATCGCGGCGCAAACCTCACCCTCCTCGCCTATCCCAGCGTTGACTCGATCGCCGAGTTCAACGTGCTGCGTTCCAACTATCTGCCCGAAAACGGGCGCAGCTCTGGCGGCGAAATCAACGTCATGACCCGCGGCGGTACCAGCCAGTTCCATGGCGACGCCTACGAGTTCTTCCGCAACGACGTCTTCAACGCCAACAACTATTTCAACAACCGTACGACTCCGGTCACGCCGCGCCCCGAAATGCGATGGAACGATTTCGGATTCACCGCCGGCGGCCCGGTCTACATTCCTGGCGTCTACAACAAGGAGAAGAACAAAACCTTCTTCTTCTATTCGCAGGAATGGCGCAAGATCATCACCTACGCCACCCAGACGAGCAGCCCTCTGCCGAGCCCTGCTGAACTGGCGGGCACCTTCCCCGATCCAGTTTGTATCGCAATCGATCCCACCACAGGCAACTGCACCGCCACCGGCAACCAGGTGACGAACATCAGTCCGACGGCCGCGGCGTACGTGAAGGACATCTACAGCAAGATCCCGGCGCCCAATAATCCAGACGGCACCCTCACCTGGACCGGACGCAACATCTTCAACTATCGCGAAGAGAACGTTCGCATCGATCACAACTTCAACTCGAAGATCAGCGTCTTCGGACGCTTCCTCGACGACCAGATCCCCACCGTGGAACCCGGCGGCCTGTTCACCGGCCTCGGCATTCCCGATGTTGCCACCACCAGCACCAACGCCCCGGGCCGCAACATCTCCATCCACGGCACCGTCACCTTCTCACCCACGTTGCTCGCGGATATGGGCTATGCCTACTCGTACGGCGCGGTCATCAGTCGTCCCTCGGGTCTTGAACTCTCGGCGAATTCGCCCGACGTTCAGCCGACCCTGCCTTTCGGCCTTGCCCCAAGCTTGCCTAGCCTGAATTTCAACGAGACCCAGGGCACGGGCGGCTTCGGACCGTATAACGACTACAACCGTAATCACAACGCGTTCTTCAACCTGACGAAGGCGCTCGGGAAGCACTCGCTGAGGTTCGGAGCCAGCTTCAACTACTACACCAAGGATGAAAACGTAAACGGCTACGGTCTCCTGTCTGGCCAGTACTACTTCAGTGACACCGTTCCTGGCGGTCCTGCAGCCACGCAGGGCACGTCGGAGCAGGAGTTCGCCAATTTCCTGACCGGCAACGTCGCCTCCTTCAACCAAACCAACATCGACTTCCGCGCGCTCGTGCATCAGCGCCAGTGGGAGTTCTTCGGTCAGGATGAATGGCGCATCACCCCGCACTTCACCCTCGACTACGGCGTCCGCTACTCGCTCTTCGAAGCGCCCACCTACGGTAACGGTCTGCTCACCAGCTTCGATCCCGCTCTCTATAACCCCAGTGCCGCTCCGGCCATCGACAGCAACGGTCTCTACGTCACCGCGCCGACCACGCCTTACGTCAACGGCATCATCATTGGCGGCAAGGGCTCGCCTTACGGAGACGCCGTACAGCGTACGCCGAAGCTGAATTTCGCTCCGCGCATCGGCTTCGCGTGGGATCCCTTTGGCCAGGGGAAGACTTCCATCCGCAGCGGCTTCGGTATCTTCTACGATTCGCCGGCCGTCAACAGCATGGAACAATTCCAACCCTTCAATCCCCCATTCGTAACTTCAACCTCGATCTCCAATACGTCGCTCGACAATCCGGGCGTGGTGCAGGGCGCTCCGAACCTCTCGCCTCCCGACATCGGTGGTATTGCTGCCAACTGGAAGCAGCCCTACACGATGATGTGGAGCATGGACATGCAGCAACAGCTGACGCCGTCCATGGTCTTCGATCTCGGCTACTACGGCAGCGCCGGACGTCACCTCATCGGCGTCGTTGACATCAACCAGGCGCCGCTCGGCGGTTTCCAGGCTCTCGGCATCACCGGTCCCGTAAGCGCCGGCGATACCCAGAAGCTCAACCAGATCCGTCCGTACCAGGGCTACGCTTCCATCGATCTCTTCTCGCCGGTCTTCACCTCCAACTACAACAGCCTGCAGACGTCGCTCACCAAGCACTTCACCGAGAACTCGATGGTCGTACTCAACTACACCTGGTCGCATGCCCTCGGCACCGCGTCCAGCGACTACCGCGCCCCGCAATACTCGGCCGACATTCGCGCCGAGTACGGAGACCTCGACTATGATCGCCGTAGCATCTTCACCGCCAACTATGTCTACGACCTTCCTTTCTTCAAGCACCAGGAAGGCTTCGTCGGACATACGTTGGGCGGATGGCAGGTATCCGGCATCTTGTACGCGAACACCGGCAGCCACATCACCGCAACCGCGTCGCGCGATCCAGGCGGTCTCGGTTTGCGTGATCCCAACACCTTTGAAGGCGGCCGTCCGGACATCATCGGCGATCCGAACTCCGGCGTGCCGCACACCATCACCCAGTGGTTCAACACCTCGGCCTTCGCTCTCGTTCCCGCGGGCGTGATTCGTCCGGGTAACGAACCACGCGGCACCATCGTCGGTCCTGGCTACTTCCGTTGGGATACCTCGCTCTTCAAGAACATGAAGTTCACCGAGCGGCTCAATTTGCAATTCCGCGCGGAAGCCTTCAACGTTCTCAATCACACCAACTTCAACAACCCAATCACCAGCTATACGAGTTCGCTGTTCGGTCACATCACGACCGCCCGCGATCCTCGCCAGCTGCAACTTGCGTTGAAGCTTCTCTTCTAGAGAAGTCTTAGCCCACCCTCGGGACGCCGGAACTTCCGGCGTCCTTTTTTATTCAGCCTTTCCCGCGGAACTGTTCTTTGATGGCGCGGGCTCAATCCCCATTCGCTCGTCCAATTCTGCGTTTGGCGGTGCCCCGTGCAGGAAGGTTTGGCTGTTCGTCTTCTGAAGACGAACACTCAAGGGTTTGCGGCGAAACTTTCCATGTAAGGTGAATTGCCTATAAGGTGAATTACCTATATAGTGGCTAGCCTCAGGCGAGCGGAAAGAGCCGGATGGTCCCCCAACATCGGGAATCGTTGCCTAATCAACACACAAAGGTAAATGCCATGAAGAATGGAATAGCTCGATTTTCCACGATTGTCCTTACGCTCACGTTCGCTGCGAGCGCATTCTCTCAACAAAAAGCGATTGTGCATTCATTGGGCGTCACCAGCTTGACTCAAGCGCATCAGCGCGAGGCGACCACTCAATTCTCAGGTAAAGCCCATGAGGCGTTACGGCCAATGCCCGATCCGCGTGTTGCTAAGGGGACTCGCGCAGCATCGATTTTCAGCACAGCTGGCCAAAAAACCGAATTTTCTGTTGTGGGCGCCGACAAGACTGAGCGTGGTTTTACTGGGCTAACCTCCAACGATTCTAACGTGGCAAATGGCGGTGGACTTAACGGCGTTCTCGAACCACCCGATCAAGGACTCGCCACGAACAGCACCCAGGTATTTGAGACGGTCAATCTCGCGCTACGCATTTACACAAATGGGGGGAAACCTTTATCGCCCGCCATCGGGATTGCGGCTTTCTTTGGTGTTCCCGTGGCGCCGGTTGATCCCTATAACAATCTGAGCGATCCTCGCGTGTTCTTCGATGCAAAATCGAAGCGATTCTTTTTCAGCATTCTTGAATACCAACAAGACCCCAACACGGGTGCCTTTTTGGGGTCGGAAGACCTGCTCGCGGTGAGCCAAACCAGCGACGCAACTGGCAATTACTACATCTACCTGATCGACGGATGTCCCGCCGACAACGAGTCCTGCTTAGCCGACCAACCCCTGATCGGACTGAACGATGATGGCTTTTACTTTTCTAACAATGACTTCGATGCGAACGGTGGTTTCCTCGGGGCGAGGATTGTCGCGCTTGATAGAGAAGCCCTGGTGAGCAACACACCTGTAAACGGGATCTCCTACGTTTTGCCGAACGATTTTTCGGTTGAACCCGCGCTCCCCGCACCTGGCGCGGTTACCACACAGAACGATGGCACCGAGTACTTCACGGAGTCACTTGATTTTGGACCGCCGGCGAATGGTAACTCGCTCCGCATCTTCGCTCTGACCGGTACCGAGACGCTCGAAAACTCGCCTATGACGAATCTGGCGACAAGTGACTTTCCAACGGAGGCCTATTCATCCCCCTATCCTGCGAACCAGAAAGCCGGTGCGTATCCGTTAGGGCAGCAATTTGGCGATTCCGAGGAATATCTCAATCCCGACGATGACCGTATGCTGCAGCTTTACTATGCGGGCGGGAAACTTTACACCACTCTCGAGACCCTGACGCCGGATGCCGATGCTCCCTTCCCGACCACGAGCGCAGCATGGTTCGTGATACAGCCGACGGCCACGACGACGACTGTATCCGCTCATATCGCAAAGCAGGGCTATATCGGCATCGCGGACGGCTCGGTGTTGTACCCCGCATTCGCGGTTAACAGCTCGGGTAAAGGCATAATCGGCTTTAGTTTCAGCGGAAGTAAATATTATCCGAGCACAGGATACGTCCACTTCTCCGGAGGCGCTATAGGTTCCGAGGTGCATACGGCCGGAGCCGGACAAAACCCGGAAGATGGTTTCACGGGATATCCTCAGTTTGGGGGTAAATATGTCTCGCGATGGGGAGATTACTCAGCCGCTTTCGTCGCACCTGACGGAGGTCTCTGGTTCGCGGCGGAATACATTCCCAACGACATTGTGTATCCGCGCACGTCCCTAACGAACTGGGGAACATTTGTATCTCACGTTCAATAACGAATATTCCTGCAGCGACGAAGGGCGGCTTTGGGCCGCCCTTCCTTTTGCCCGGCAAGTCGGCAACCGCCTAGTACCTGACAGGACTGAGTGGCCGGAAGGCTCACTCGGACTTTGAGTCCGCTCCGACTGCCCCGACCCTTACTGTCCTCGACCCAACGCGGGACGCCAGGGGCTCCGCTGTGCTTCGTGGGTGAGATCGCGCTCGCGCCGAAAGTTAGCCGAGTTTCCAGCCCGTATTCCAGCCCGTAGCCGGGCCGTCTTATACGTATTTAGAAGAGCTTGGGGGTTCGTGCAGGTAAGCGCAAGTTGCTCAAGGTGCTGGTACCCGAACGGTTGACACGGTAGAGGTCAGGAGTTCGAGTCTCCTCGTGCCCACCATTTCTTTTGTTACGGTTACCCCGGGCTCTCTGGGTTTTTTTACATCAGCCCACAAAATTGCCCACAAACCCGCTTCTAAACGTCGGGCGCGCCAGGCGCTATGACGTGCGGATTTAGAGAGGATGCGGCGAGCATGAGCGCCAGGCGACGAGCCTGCTCATCTGGGTATAATGCGCGGCATGAAACGGAATCCGCAGCCGCCACCGACCGCGCGCCAAGTCCACGGCGACGGCTTTCAAACACGTCGCGGTTCCCAAGCAAAAAAGGTGGCTCCCGAACGATTGTCCGCGCCCCCATGCGGTCTTGTGTGCCCGCAGACAAGTGAGCCCTCGGCGCTGATTACCGGGTCTGACTCCGCCTACTGGCGACTACTGGTCAAGCACCGGAGACTATTGATATCGCCTGTTCGAGTCACGAAATATCCTTAATCCGTACCGTTCTCCGTACCGTTGAAACTTCGTCTTACACGTATTTCGGGGTATTTAGGCGACCGCAGGCGTGATGCAAGTTGTTCAAGGTATTGGTTAGATGGCCTTTGACACGGTAGAGGTCAGGAGTTCGAGTCTCCTCGTGCCTACCATTTTCATTCTGATGGATTTAGCCCCGCTTCTGATACCCGCTTTTTGAGCCGTTCCGTACCGTTCTCCGTACCGCCGGAACTTGAATTCCCTTCTCAATACCTCATTTAGCACGTTAGCTGTCGATCGTGCGGGCTGTACCGGGATTGTGAGTGATAAGGCGATTTATCGCTAGTAATCCGGTTAGCCCCGCAATCCAACGCCTCTTGCTCTTCAGTCAGGTTCTCCGCCAATTTGATATTGCGAATCGTGAGATCTTCTGTTGGGGAATAAGCTCTTTCCCGCGCCATGGTCGCTCTA
>PLWX01000177.1:0-120 GCA_003151155.1 Acidobacteriaceae bacterium | reverse complement strand
GCTCGCGATCGCAATCGGTACGCTCCATGCCCAACCTTCCAGAATGTCTTCTCCACCCAGCACTCATTCTACAAACGGTGTAAGCCCGCTGGATTCGCCCACCGACTTTTCGATCATCGT